>CAYWDP010000021.1:0-20942 GCA_964457045.1 uncultured Dehalococcoidia bacterium | reverse complement strand
CCTCCTCCAGCCAGTAGACCTTTGGTACAGGAACATTTGTTCCTTTCAGGCGCTCCATAATGCGGAACTGCTTCCCCAGGTCGTATTCGGGAAAGACCGGGTAGGATCGGGGCGCGCAGCGGAGCACCATTCCCTCCGACCTTTGTTGTCCAGCTTCCTGCCAACTCAAGTTAAAGAGGAAAGTCTCATTGGAGAGCCCGGCCCCTGACCTTTCCATACCTGATATAGATATGTTCTGGGCCTGAGGCATCTTTTTTCGCAACCAGGCTATAAGCTTTGACTGGATATCAGATAGGTCCATCTGCCGCGAAAGCATTTTCTACCTCTCTTCCTAGTAGCCTTGGTAGGGAAGACGCCCTTTGCAGTATCGGGATTGGTGAGTCCAGCTTTCAGGCGTCTACCAAATGGCAATAGGTAGCCCTAAGCTTCCTGATCGCTTCGGCGTCCTGCCAGGGCTTGATACCAGTTTCCAACCCCTCTAGATTCATTGCTAACCCTCCTTGTCAGTACTTCGAAGAAGGCGACAGATGTGTCTTTCACTCTAAGGCCTAGAGGGGGCGCTATTCCGTCAAAGTTCTCTAATATAATCAAAGAGCCCTATCCCCCGCTGTCACTCGCCACATTCCCGGAGATGTAGTTCGGGTCACTCGTGGGTTCCCAGTCCTGGTAGCCATACTTGGGATATTTCCCCACGATCACCAGCTCGATGATACCATAGCCAACTTTGTCGCCGCAATGCATCTCGCACACTACTTCGTCTAGGAAAGAGACCTCGCGCACCACTTCGGGATCGGTGAGATCGAGCTTGTAGCCATCGAGATAAGAAGGACCCATCCACAGCCCATGGACAAACCCTCGGTGACCAAAATATCCGCCTGGCTTCAGGCAGCAGAAGGCCAAGGCACGCATTGAGATCTCGATCTTGGAACCGTCGACGGCGTTGAATATAAGGGTTCCTCCTGTTGTTCGTCGCAGGTCGGGGCGGAACCGATAGTTGTGCTCAACGCTGGTCAGCGGGAGTTCCTCTTTCCCGCTTTCGTAGGGATAGAAGACTGCTCCAGAGAACAAAAGGGTTTTGCTGTCCCAAGATTCCCTGGTATGGTGGGAGATACCAAAATCATCAAACTGCATGAAGCTGAAGTTGTGCAGATAGCCTATCGGGATTTCCCCGGGCTGAACGCCGGTTTCTGGTACGCCACCACCTCGCCTGATACCCCAGGAGTGGTCTCTCAGCCAACGCCAATTCTCCTTGCTTACCTCATAGCGCTTGCCTTCGACCTTTATCCATCCGCTGGCCTTGCCCCCCTGCACGTAGCGCAGAACGTTTTCCAACACCCTCCCCCTTTCCTTTGCCACCTGGGGTTCTTCCTCGTGAGGAGGCATTGTCCCCTCGAGGTCTACTTCGAAACTAAGGTCGTAATCGTTCTCACCCAGGATAAATCGCACCTTCTTTAGTGGCTCGATTATATGGTAAGAAAAGGGCCCGACTTTGACCTCGTCGATGGTCGGACGTAGTTCACGAGAAGCCCTGACGTTATATTGCGTTTCACCTTTGATGTTCAGGCATGCAAAGGCATCCATGATGTTCCGGTTGGCATACATGCCCAAGCCTGCGAGCAAGAGGAATTCCCCTGAAGTGTCGTAGACGGCGATCCATATCCGCTCTGTCCATTCTCGGGCGCTGCTCTCCACGGAGTCAAAGGTAGACACGGTTTGGTGGCAAAGAAGTTCGTCATATTTAGTTAGCATAATTATCCTCCTTTCGAGCCTCTTTCCAGAGGTTGGTTAATATCCCTTGGCCTGCTCCTTTAACCAGCGATCACTCATCAGAGAAACAGACCCCATGTCCTGCTTTCGGACTAGCGGAGGGGAGCCATAAGCCCCCGCTGCTCTAAGTCTTGGACCACATCCTCCAAATTCAGCTTCTCCAGACTGGCCCTGGTTTGAAGGCCAGTGGCTACATCCCATCGCCTGAGCTGGTAATATTCGTCCTTCATCTTCTCGAATTCTTCTCTATCGACTACTGCACCCTTTCGAGATATCACCTCACCATCTTTCCCTGGCGCTATACATTGAGGGTTCGCCTGATCGTATTCTAAGGGCAGAGTATAGAAGAGATCCGCTAGGGTATCGAAATCTCTGCCCCGGTGACCTTCCCTGACTAATATGGCCCTTTGCAGGTTAAAGACTCTTTCACCTATCTTGTAAAGTCCCTCTTCATCTACCTCGTTCTCCAGAACAGCAGAGAGGATCTTGCTTTCCAGGGCAGGGTCTCCAACACCACCCTCGCAGCGTTCGCAATCTGTGATGGGCCATAGAAAGTTACAAAGAATGAGGCACTCATTGGCATACTGTCTGTCCTGAATCTTCTTTGTTGCCAGGGCCTTTCCCTCATAGGTAGAGAAATCAGCCGCCAGCTCGCTTCCCCAGAATCTCCTGGCTACGCCACGAACTACTTCGCTGGAAACATTAGTAAGCCCCATAGTCCAGGCCGCCCATTTGGCTAGAGGCAAACCTACTTCATGGAGCTGCTGTATAGGTATTCTTGGCTCCATGGCATATAGAAGTGCGTTAGTAATATAAAGCCTTGGTCCGTATGGGTGATATCCGGGTTCGGAAAGATAACCAGCGGCTTCAAATTGCTCTTTAGCACCAGGGCCCACCACGTCTGCCGCCTTTTCTGTCCCTTGTGCCAAAATGTCCCCGAAACCGTCACGGAGAGAGACCTTTCTCACCAGGTCTTCTATGAACTCCAGGCTTCCCAATCTTGACAACGGAATACCTGTGGTTTCATCAGTCAGGATACCAGCTTCATAACATCCGTGGAGCCAGCTAATCATCAGGTCAATAGCCACGGCATCAAGCCCGTAGCTATCACAGAGCTTGGTAGCATAAAAAGGGACATCGTTCCAGTCCCCATAGTATCTTTCCGCCCAGGGTTGATAAAAAAAGGCTGAATGGCATATGAATTTTCCCTTCCTGCCATCTGCTGCCTCATAGACTTTTCTGGCGCACCTGCCAAGGCAGCCGTAGCAAGGTTCTTTCTTCATTTCAGGACCCGGCACTATTTTCGGTTCTAGCATGGGATCTCTTGACCACCGGCTAAGATACTCCCAGCCGTCAGAGGGGAAGCTTCTCCCCAGCCCACGGTAGTGTCCGATTAGCTCTCGCAACCTCTGCGGTTGAGCGACTTTCACCCCTTTCCCAGCACCCTTAACCGCGATAGCCTTCAGCCTCTTGGAGCCCATGACAGCGCCCAAGCCCCCTGAGCCGCTGGCATCATTATCGGCCAGGAGAGTTGACATAACGACCATATTCTCACCAGCAGGACCAATGGCTACTACCCTGGTGGAGCTTCCCAGTTCGCCTTTCAGGATCTCCCTGGCCTCAATGGAGCCCTTACCCCAGAGAGCGGAGGCATCCTTTAACTCAGCAGTTTCATCGTGAAGGAAAAGGTAGGCTGGCTTTTCCGATTTGCCTTGAACTATGATGCCATCATAGCCAGCAAACTTTAGCTCAGCCCCCCATCTCCCTCCCAAATTGCAGTAGGAGAACTGTTCCGGGGTGGTGGGGGATTTCCCACAAATCTGCCACCGCGAGCCGGCAATCACGGGTAGACCACACAGGGGACCGTTAGCAAATATCAGCCTGTTCTCCGCATCGAAGGCACCGACCTCAGGCAAGACCTCGTCCCAATAGACCCTGGTAGCGATGCCTCTTCCCCCAAGGAACCTGTCAGCATAGTCCAGGGTGGAAACCTCGGTTATCTTCCCTGAAGACAAATCTACTCGCAGGATTTTTCCGGCATATCCAAATGTTGACATTTTCCCTCCCAATGGTGAGATGGACTAACTCATTGCCTGGGCCATCTGCTTCAGTTTTGGGACCTTGTACCATATTATAGTGGTTAACATGGCTTAATGCTCGTCCAATGCTTTGCTTGGCAGAGCCGAAATGTGCCCTTTACCCCGACGATGTAAAGGTCCCTGGCCCCACCTATAGTCCTAAAGGCCTTAAGTGCCTGGAATCCCTCGGTTTTTAGCCCAGCCCTCGTCATAAGGAGTTATGTAATTCCACTTGGTCCTTATGGAGGCGAATTTCCACTCCCCGTCTTCTCTTACGTATTCCTCCTCATACATCCCTGCCATCCACTGAGCCTTGCCTGTGGTCACATCCGTGGTAGGGGCCTCGTAATACCATTTGCCTGTTGCCCTGTTGCCCTTTACTTCGATGATGGGATCGTGGACCATGTGCATAGAGAAGGTTACTGCTGATGGGACAACTGTGCCAAAGAAGATTTCGAGTCCATCCTTGCCCTCAAACTGGGACTCGGGGCCAAGGCCAAAGTCCACCCTGGCATTTTGGGTGAAATGGGAAATCAACTTATCCCGGTTTCGTTGATCATCCAACCCAGCATCGCACAGATAGCAGTAGGTGGCCTTCAGCTTCTTGATCGCCTCAATGTCCTCTAAGACCTTGATCCTGGCTTCCAGCTCCTCTAGAGTCATAGTCAACCCTCCTTTCCAATGTTTAGAAGTAGGTCGAAGATCTGACCTTTTCTGGGATTCAGGAT
Organism: uncultured Dehalococcoidia bacterium; assembly: GCA_964457045.1. Classification (GTDB taxonomy): domain Bacteria; phylum Chloroflexota; class Dehalococcoidia; order UBA2247; family RBG-13-53-26; genus CAYWDP01. Next base: position 16,369 of record CAYWDP010000021.1, on the reverse strand, counting down.
GATTTGGCTCACGGCTTCACGCCGAACAACCTGCCCTTCTCCAGCTATTTGGGTACCAAGTAGGGTAAAGTCCTATCGGGCATGTATCGTGTGAGAAGTATCTGGCTAAGCTTACATTACGGGGGTCGCAGTTGTCAAGAACTTGCACTCCTTGGAATTACCAACTTGGCCCAAAAACAATCGTCTGTCGTGACATGATTCAGAATGCTGCAACTTTGATAGTCATAGCGTTGCCTCTCCTGAGGCGACGAACAATACCAATCGCCGCAATTTCTACCATATAATGCTCGTTCTCCCTCCCCCAGCGGGAGGGAGCCGATACCCCACAAAATCCTCGATTTTGTGGGGACCCCGGGTTCCCTGCCAAATCGAAGATTTGGCAGGGTGGAAGTGGGAGGGGGAAATTTCACTCTCACCCTAGCCCTCTCCCTTCAAGGGAGAGGGAATAACCCACGCTCCCATTTCTACGACTGAAGTTATAACGTTTGTTTATAGAATGATGAGGTGTGAGAACATTTTAATGAACACCGAGTAATCGCAAGCTTGCAGTCGAAAGCATTTGATAACTGAGCTCAAAATCTCCAAAAAACAGGAGACAAAGGCGAAGGATAGCTAGAGAAGGGCAGAGGCCTCGATGACTTTATCGGCCGAGAATAAGCCTATATAATAAAATGGGATTTGGGATGTACGATGTAATCGTTGTCGGGGCAGGACATGCCGGCTGCGAAGCAGCCCTGGCATCAGCCCGCTTGGGCTGTAGGACGCTTTTACTCACTATGAACTTGGATAATATAGCCCTAATGCCCTGTAACCCTTCCATTGGGGGACCAGCCAAGGGGCATGTGGTTCGTGAGATCGATGCTTTGGGTGGTGAGATGGGGAGGAATATCGATAGGACCTTTATCCAGATAAGGATGCTGAACACGGGGAAGGGGCCAGCGGTTCAGGCATTGCGGGCACAGGCTGACAAGAAGCTTTATGGGCTCTGTATGAAGCATATCTTGGAGCGCCAGCCGAACCTCGATCTGAAACAGGCATTGATTGAGGAAATAGGAATAAGGAACCAAAGTGGATGTCAGGTCCAAGACCTGACATCCACTAATTTGCCTGGTTTGTGGTTGAAGACCAATTTGGGGCAGGTATATGAAGGGAAGACCGTGGTGTTGACTACCGGCACCTCTCTAGCAGGGCGGGTCATTATAGGGGACACCAGCTACCAGGCAGGGAGGGCAGGTGAGTTTGCTGCTCATGGGCTATCTCAATCACTGCGAAATCTTGGCTTTACCTTAGGACGACTCAAGACGGGCACCCCTCCTCGCCTCGATGCTAAGACCATCGATTTCAGCAAGACCATCCTTCAGCCGGGCAGCGAAGTCCCCCTCTATTTTAGTTTCAGCGGGGCGGGGGTGGGCAATTCCCATTTCCCGTTGCCCAATCCTATTTACCCCCAAGGTAAGCCTACCCCCTGGCGACCTCAATTGCCATGCTACCTTGTTTATACCAATTCCAAAACCCATGAGATTATCCGCTCCAATTTACATCGTGCCCCTTTGTTTACCGGGGTGATTCAGGGTATTGGTCCTCGCTATTGTCCCTCTATAGAGGACAAGATTGTTAAATTCGCTCATAAAGCCACTCATCCTCTTTTCTTGGAACCTGAGGGCTGGGAGACTGGCGAGGTCTATGTTCAAGGGGGTAATACCAGTTTGCCTGAAGAGGTGCAATTGGCTATGCTGCGCTCTATCCCAGCTTTGGAGAGGGCGGAGATGGTCAGAGTAGGCTATGCCATTGAGTACGATTATGTGCCTTCATCGCAGACCAAGGCTACTTTAGAATCTAAGATTTTACCTGGGCTATTCTTCGCTGGTCAAATTAACGGCACCACTGGCTACGAAGAAGCGGCCGGGCAGGGGCTGATTGCCGGCATCAACGCAGCAAATAGGGTTAAGGGAAGACCTCCTTCGATCCTGCGGCGAGACCAGGCATATATTGGGGTGATGATTGATGACCTGGTGACTCGGGAAATCACTGAGCCCTACCGTTTGCTCACCTCTCGAGCGGAATATCGCCTCCTACTGCGTCAGGACAATGCTGACCTGCGGCTAACACCCCTTGGCTACCAACTCGGTCTTATCGATAGAGCCCGTTATGAAGCAGTAGAAGCCAGGAGAGAAGCTATTGCCAAAGAGATAAAGCGGCTGGAGAAGACCTTCTTCACTCCTGGGAAGGAGGCTCACAGTCTTAGTGGAGTGGAGTTCCTTCGCCGTCCCCAGGTAAGTTACCAAACCTTGCTTCCTCTTGGCTTGGGGTCGAGCAGTTTAAGCTCAGAGGTTATGGAGCAAGTGGAGATTGAGGTCAAATATAGAGGCTATATTGAAAAGCAGAGGAAAGAGGTGGAGCGAATGCATCGCTTAGAGGGGCGGTTTATCCCCCAGGATATGGACTATACCAACCTTTCTGGGCTGAGGTTCGAGGCATGCCAAAAGCTCAGTAGATTTCGACCGGCGACAATAGGTCAAGCCTCTCGTATAGACGGCGTCACCCCGGCAGACATAGCCATCCTGCTGGTGCACTTGGAGAAGGGAAGGAGGACTGGGGCATCTTGAAAACCACGCTGATTAAACCCTCAGTTGTCACCTCAGGGTTGATTATCATGGGTGAGTGTCAGGTCACGGACCTGACACTCACTTTAGGGATTGACAAAAACAGCCTTTTCATAGATGTTCAATAATGTAGCGCGAGGCTTTAGCCTCGCTAGGTTAAAAGCCGACCCTGGAAGGGTCGCACCACATCGGTTGTGCGCCTGTTAGTAAAGGAAGCATATTGAGCCCACCAGTAGACCTCCTTCTACATAATGCCAGAGTAATAACCCTGGACGAATCGCAGCCCGGGGCGGAGATGGTGGCCATTGAGGGCAATCGAATCCTGCAGGTTGGCAGGGAAGAAGACCTTGAATCTTTCAAAGGGGCGAAGACCAAGATTATTGATTGCCAGGGCAAAACTATAGTTCCTGGGTTCAACGATGCTCATTGCCATCCCCTTGGCTTGGCTGCTAGCTTACTTAGCGTGGATTGCAGACCTTCATCAGTGAGGAGCATCGTTGAGCTTCAAGCTCAAATCCGTCAACAAGCAGAGCAGACCCCCAAGGGCAAATGGATAAGGGCAACGGGTTATAATGAGTTCTATCTGGCTGAAAAAAGGCACCCAAATCGTTGGGACTTAGATAAAGCAGCACCTCACCATCCTGTAAAGCTATCTCACCGCTCCGGGCATGCCTGTGTGCTAAATAGCCTGGCACTGAAGCTGCTGGGTATCTCTGGAGAAACCCCTGAACCACCGGGTGGGATTATCGAGAGGGATCTGGAGACAGGCGAACCCAATGGACTGCTGTTTGAGATGAATCCCTATGTGGAAAAGTTGATGCCTCCCTTGTCTGAGGAGGAGCTGGAGAAGGGAATCGAGCTTGTTAATGAGGAATTTCTTTCTCAAGGCATTACCTCCCTCCAGGATGCTAGCTGGAGTGACAGCCTGAGGCGCTGGCAAATTCTGCGCCAGTTTAAGGAGCGAGGAAAATTGGTACCCCGGGTATCAATGATGATTGGCGTAGATGAGCTTGAAGAGTTCAAGCAGAGAGGTCTATCCAGAGGAAGCGGGGATAGTCAGTTACGTCTAGGCGGGGTGAAGATAATTCTCCAAACGACTACCGGATCCTTAAATCCACCACAGGAGGAGTTGGATCATTTAATACACAGGGCGCACAAGGCTGGATTTCAGCTGGCCCTCCATGCGGTTGAAGAAAATACAGTGGAGGCAGCCATTACGGCTTTGGAATACGCCTTATCCCAAACCAAAAAACCTGACCATCGCCATCGCCTGGAGCACTGCTCAGTCTGCCCTCCCCACCTAGCACAACGATTAAAAGATATAAAGGCTATAGTAGTCACCCAGCCACCCTTCATCTATTATAGTGGGGAGAGGTACTTAGCCACCGTACCACCTAATGATTTAAATTGGCTTTACCCCATTGGCTCACTCCTCGGCAACGGGGTGGAAGTAGCTGCTAGCTCGGACTCACCGGTAGTGGGGCTTAACCCCTTGGTAGGTATTTATGCCGCTGTCACCAGAGCCGCAGAGACAGGGCAAACCTTGCTCCCTCAAGAGGGCATCTCAAGGTTGGAGGCACTGAAAATGTACACCTTAAACGCAGCCTATGCCTCCTTTGAAGAAGGGGTGAAGGGTTGCATCACTCCTGGTAGACTTGCTGACCTGGTGGTTCTGAGTGATGACCCCACAAAGGTGCCACCAGAAGAGATAAAAGAGATAAAGGTAGTGATGACTATTGTTGATGGGAAGGTGGTGTGGCAGAGGTGAGTCAAAGGGATTATCAAGCTGCCTTAGATTACGTCCTCAGTTTTGCTGATTACGAAAGAGCCTTTCGCTCAGCGGTCGTCTTCGACATATCCCGTATAGAGGCTCTGCTAAAGAGGCTGGGGAAACCCCAGCAAGCAGCGAGGTCAGTCCATGTAGCTGGCACCAAGGGGAAGGGAAGCACCTCAGCCATGATTGCCAGCATGTTGATCGCCTCCGGCTATAGGACAGGTCTTTATACCTCCCCTCATCTTCACACTTTTACGGAGAGGATACAGGTTGACGGCGAACCTATTGCAGAGGAGAAGTTCGCTGAGATAGTTTGGGGGTTGAAACCTGAGGTTGAAACTGTAAATCGTTTCGGTGGCTTGGGTGAGTTGACTACTTTTGAGATACTGACCGCCTTAGCCTTTGTTTATTTCAAAGAGAGGGGGGTAGATTTCCAAGTGCTGGAAACAGGACTGGGGGGACGCCTCGACGCTACCAATGTGGTGAAGCCAGAGATATGTGCTATCACCTCTATAAGCTTCGATCATACTGAGGTCTTAGGCAATACCCTGGCCCAGATAGCTGTGGAGAAGGCAGGCATCATCAAACCGGGGAGCAGAGTGGTCTCTGCCCCCCAAAATCCAGAGGCATCAGCGGTGATAGAAAGGGTGTGCCAGGAAAGGGGGGCAAGTTTGATCAAGGTGGGGCAGGAAGTCGCCTGGCGAAGGAATAAAATCAGCGATTCAGGTCAATCCTTTCAGCTAAAGGGGATAAGAGGTGACTATGACTTCACTATTCCACTACTCGGTGAGCATCAGTTGGAGAATGCCGCAGTTGCCGTAGCTTCTTTGGAGATCTTGGCTAATCTAGGGGCGAAAGTTTCGCCTGAGAGTATGGCTATAGGGCTGTCGCAGGTTTGCTGGCCAGGACGGCTCCAGATTTTACAGCACAATCCACTATTTGTTGTTGATGGTGCCCATAACGCTGACTCTGCAATGAACTTAAGGGAGGCACTGAAACAGTATTTTGATTTCGATGATGCCATTCTTATCATTGGCACTTCTCAGGACAAAGACCTTGCTGGGATAGTGGCTGAGCTTTCCCCCCTTCCCAGCATGGTCATTGCTACTCATTCTCATCACCCCCGTGCTGTAGTCACCTCGGAGCTTGTAGCCGAATTCTCGAAATGGGGTGTAAAGCCACAAGTAGCGGAGAATGTGGCATCAGCGGTAGATTTAGCGCTAGATAAAGCAAAGCCAAGAGACCTTATCTGTGCCACTGGTTCACTCTTTGTAGTGGCTGAGGTGATAGAATACATAAAGGGGCTGCCGCCTGAGCAATACCCGGTCTAGCCGGCTTAGATGGTGGCCAGTATCCTCAGGCACGATGTGAACAAAGAGCCTCTTTAGGCAACATTTTGGTAAGAATCCTTTGTAAAGCCATAGTAAGGCATGAGCCGAAAGTCAACGCGACCTAACTCTTTCAGCTACCTCTTAGAAAATCTAAGACTTCTTTGTTAAATCTGCCCCTCATTTCCATGAAAAGTGAATGCGCTCCACCCTCGATTTTGACTAGCTTGGCATTAGGTATCCTACTTGCTATCACTTCTGAGGAGTGAAGCGGCATGAGTCTATCTTTGGTCCCAATTATCACCAAGGTAGGGGCTTCAATCATGTGTAGCCTGTCCAGTGTGCTATGACCCCTAGAAGCTTCAAATTGCGCAATAAGACCGCTAAGCCCAATCGATTTCACATGAATTTTAGATAGAGGCACGAAGACCATTTTATATAGCCTCTTATTGAAAGATAAAGAAGTTATGGAACTCATTACCTTTCCGAAATCCACACTCCTGAAATCTACGCTCCTCATATCCGCCTCAGAGAAACCCTCCTTAAGACCCATGGCTCTTAGTAGCTCTAAAGGGTAATCACCTATTTCCTCCCTCCCAGCAGTAGTGGATGCTAAGATGAGCCTCCTTACTCTTTGAGGGTAATTAATGGCAATCTCCTGTGCAATCATGCCCCCTAAAGATACCCCTAGTATGTGAGCTTTATCGACTCTGAGATAGTCCATCAAACCAACTGTGTCCTCCGCCATCATGTTGATAGTATAGGGTCCGCTTGGTTTATCACTTTTTCCAGTACCTCTGCTGTCGAAGGTAATTACTTGGTAATACTTTCTAAAAGCACGGGTTTGGAAGATCCACGCCCTCTGAACCCCGGCAAATCCCATTATTAGGACTAGGGGCTCTCCCTGCCCGTGGACTTTATAATAGATGTTGATTTCATTCACCTTTGCCTTCGGCATTTTCATCACGCTCATAAGCGAATTGAGCGCTTCCCACACCTTTCATCTAGTTTTCTCACTATGATAATGTAGCCTGTTAAGTCGGGCTGTTCTATCCCTACAGTGAGCTAGCACTTTCTGTGTTGCGAAAGGGATGTTTGAGGCTCACTGCCCTGGCCCCAGCTTCCTATTCTATCACCAGCTAATGGCTTTACTCAATGCTACTAGCGCTCCCTTAACCACAAAAAGCATGCTAACTAATTTGTAACGCTTTCTTATCAAGCCTGAAAGGCTTTCCCACAGGCAAGCCTCTGCAGGAAACCCCTGTCGTGGGTGTCAGGTGCCCCATCTGACCTCAAACAGCTGTAGCGTCGTGACTCCTGTCACGACGGAGGATTGTTTTTGTGCAAACTGGGTAGCTGCAAGTATTACCAAGAGCGTTTAGTAATGTCATTCTGAGGAGTCCAAATAGGTTTGGACGACGAAGAATCTCTGTGATTCTTCCCCCGATAAATCGGAGTCAGAATGACAATTGGATGTTGTTAAACGCTCCCTATTACTTGGGGTTGCATGGAGGAGCCTCTTCTGGTAAAATGAAGCAGCTTTAAAAACTGCTGAAAACTTAGTTTTTCAACGGAGCCTCTCCTCCATGGGGAGGGGGCAAATTTGCTGAAAAGTTGGGAGGGACTTTTTCAGCAGTATTATATAGGGAGAACCTATGGATACTACAAATATGCCGGTTCTCGTTCTGAACCAAGACTACCAGCCAATCAACATCTGCCGGGTTCGACGGGCAGTAGTTCTGATCCTCCAAGGCAAGGCTGAGGTACTAGAGAACGGCTTGGGCATAATACATGCGATTAGTTGTTTCCTTCCTATTCCTTCGATAGTCCGCATTACTTATTTAGTTAAGCGTCCTCGCTTCCAAAGGAAGCTGACTCGCTTTGAGGTGTTTAACCGTGATAGATATACCTGCCAATATTGTGGGCGTGAGACTAAAGAGTTGACCTTAGACCACGTCATCCCCCGTAGTCAAGGGGGGAGGCATGATTGGGGAAATGTAGTTAGCTGTTGTTTTTCCTGTAACCGCCGTAAAGCGGGACGAACACCGATGGAAGCGGGAATGAAACTTATCCAGCGCCCTCTCCTTCCCCGACCAGACAGCTTTTACGTTCCTTATCAATATCTTCGCACCCACAGTGAATGGCAAAAGTTCCTTGTTGCTGCAGGTTAGGTCTTAGAGGCTTGTCCCTTACTTTCCCCTTCGGAGTGCTTTTTAATAACATCAGCAACCGGTAATTCTATCATTGCTTGGCTCTCCAGCTGTACCGTCACTGTTTCCTTCAGTGGATTTACCCCGGTTACACTTCCCTCCCCTAGTGGTGTAACCACCTGTTGACCTATAGGAGGCAGTTTTTCCTTCATAAGTCGGTATAGCTCAGTTTCATAGCCAAGGCAACAAAGTAACCTGCCACAGATGCCAGAGATTTTCGCCGGTTCCAGAGAAAGGCTCTGCTCCTTAGCTATCTTAATAGAGAGGGGGTTAAATTCAGTCAAAAAAGTAGCGCAACATAAGGGGTAACCACATCTGCCGACTCCTCCCATAAATTTGGCTTTATCCCGAGGTCCTACTTGGTGAAGCTCAACCCGGGCTTTAAGGGAGGTTGATAGCTCTCGAACTAGTTGACGAAAGTCAACCCTTCCCTCTGCACTGAAGAAGATGGTAAGGTGATTGAGATCGAGGTTGCTTTCAGCACCGAGGAGTTTGATCGGTAGATTGAACTTAGTAGCCAGTTCTTCACAATTGGAAAGAGCTTCTTCTTCTTTCTGCTTCTCCTTCTCTTGCTGTTGGAGGTCTTCAGGGCTTGCCTTGCGAAGCACTGGTTTTAGCGGTCCACTTAGCTCACTGGCTACTACCTGCTTCGGTGCAATGACCACCCTCCCTATTTTGAGACCATGCTCGCCTTCCACTACTACCTGTTCATTTATTTCCAATTCCATCCCAAGGGGGTCAAAGTAGTGCACCCTTCCCGCTCGCTGAAAACGGACACCAACAACATCCTTTTTTTCCGTCATTTCAAATACCCTGTTTATTTCTTGTTCTTTCGGCCTTTAGCTAATCTTATCTCTACTGCACGGGCGTGTCCACTAAATCCTTCGGCTTGGGCGATGCTTGCTGCTGCCGGACCTATTGCTTTTAAGGTTTGGCTATCTATGGCTACTACACTAGTGACCTTAAGGAAATCGTTTGTGGTCAGGGGGGAACTAAAGCGGGCAGTGCCCCCGGTAGGCATGACATGAGATGGTCCAGCGATGTAATCGCCCACAACTTCAGGGGAGTCCTCGCCTATAAAGACACCACCAGCATTCTTTATCTTCTCTAAACAAGACCAAGCATCTCGCATCATCAAAGAGAGATGCTCCGGGGCGTAATCATTGATTAGCTCCGCAGCTTGTTCCATATCGGTAACTAATATTATGCCGCCTTTGCCTTCTAGTGAGGCAGCGGTGATTTCCCGTCGCTCCAATTTAGTTAGCTGATTCTCTATCTCTTGGTTAACTCTTACTGCTAGCTCTGATGAGGTAGTAATCAAAATGGCAGAGGCTAGGGGATCGTGTTCTGCCTGAGCTAGCAGGTCAGCAGCACAGATAACTGGATTGGCAGTTTCATCGGCGAGGATAATGGTCTCAGTCGGTCCGTATAATCCATCAATACCAACCATGCCGTAGACTATTTTCTTAGCCAGTTGCACGAAGATATTCCCTGGACCGCATATTTTGTCTACCTTGGGGATAGATTGGGTACCGAAAGCCAAAGCAGCAATGGCTTGAGCACCGCCGATATTAAAAATCCGGTCAACCTGGGCAATATCTGCTGCTACTAATATGGCTGGAGGGATTGCTCTTTCTCGTGGGGGGATGGTAAGGATGATTTCCCTTACCCCTGCCACCCTAGCTGGGATGGCCGTCATTAGGAGTGTTGAAGGATAGTAGGCTGTACCACCAGGGATGTAGATTCCCACTCTCTCCAGTGGGCGAAACCACTGTCCCAGACCACCCTCGCCGAAGTCAACCCAGCTTTGACGCTTATAGTTAAGGTGGAAAGCCTGGATTCTCTGGGCGGCAAGATTGAGAGCTGAGACCAGTTCCTGGCTTACCTTGGTGTAAGACTGAGCCATTTCCTCCCCTTTTACCTCTAAATTGCTTAGTTCTACCCCATCAAGTCGCTTAGTATAATCAAAGAGGGCTGCGTCCCCTTTGGAGCGAACCTCAGCTAGGATCCGCTCTACCACTTGTTGCGGAGTTAATTCCTCAGCAAAGGCTTCTTTTATCCTTTGTTTCAGCCCTGGTGGGATTTCCTGAAGTTCCAGGGGGAGGCGTTTTAATAAGGTAGACTTAGCCACTTCCAAATCGCGGATTATCTTCAATGTAAACTCCTTTATCTGGCTTAATTATAAACTGCTGGCGAGTACTTCATCGATAAGAATATGGGGACAAGTATTTGGGCTGGTCCGAAAGTCGAGTTAAAGGATGGACGGACCTAAAGGTTTGTCCTACAACCTTATAAGCCCTTCTCTTACAGGGCATGCTTTAAGACTACCGTTTCCGTGGCAGAGGGGAGTTGTTCCTTCTTGAATTCCGTCTCGCTGGCATTAAGCTGACGGACATTCTTTCTGCCCCGTAAAAAATCGTCAACCCTGGCTATAGGATAGCCACATTTGGCAGTCTTGTAGTGCATAGGGATGACTACCTTCGGATTCAGCTTCTGGCAGACCTCAGTGGCACCCTTGGCGTCTATGGTATAAACACCCCCTACAGGGAGAAGCAATACATCCACCTCTCCAATCTCAGCCATCTGTGGGGCATCGAGCTGATGCCCTAGGTCACCCAGGTGACAAATCCTCATTCCGTCTAAAGTGAAACAGAAGATGATATTCGCTCCCCGCTGTCTCCCATTAGCCTCATCGTGATAGCTGGGGATTCCCTTAAAATCTATCCCTTTGACCCTTTTGCTGCCGACGGTGCTAACCACCTCCGGTTTCCCCTTTACTGCCGCCACATTATCATGGTCACCGTGTTTATGACTCACTGTCACAATATCGGCTACCTCCTCTATCCTGCCATAGTCGATTCCGCCTCCTATGGAATAAGGGTCAGTAATTATCTTCAGGCCCTTCTCTGAGGTTATCAAAAACGATGCGTGACCTAGCCATTTGATGTTCACGATTTCCCTCCTTAAAGCTTATTCCTCAGCCAGAACAATTGCCAAGTGAACCAGGGTGCGCACCCCCACCCCGGTTGCTCCCTTGACTAGATAGCCTTTTTCCTTATCACTGCGGGAGGTGCCAGCTATGTCTAAATGAACCCAGGGAGTCTCTTCAGTAAATTCGCTGAGGAACTGGGCGGCAATGATAGCTCCTCCATATCTCCCCCCAGTATTCTTGATGTCAGCCACTTCACTCTTATTTTGTTCTTTATATTCTTCATACATTGGCATTTGCCATAACTTCTCGCCCGCCTCTTCCCCAGCTTTAATTACTTTATCTAGCAATTCCTGATTGTTAGTGAAGGCCCCGGTAGTAACATCCCCCAAGGCTATGCGGCAAGCGCCAGTTAAGGTGGCTACATCCACCAGGGGTGAAAGCCCTAGTTTTCGCGCGTAGGATAGAGCATCAGCTAGAATCAGTCTCCCTTCAGCATCGGTGCTGATGATTTCGATAGTCTTCCCATTCATTGCCTTGAGCACGTCCCCGGGCTTCAAGGCTGCCCCGCCAGGCAGGTTTTCTGTGGCTGGTATTAGAGCAGTGACATTGATTTTAGGCTTCAACTCAGCGATACCACGCAAAGCAGCCACAACCGTAGCACCTCCTGCCATATCACCTTTCATGTCAGCCATATCCTCTGAAGGCTTAATGGAAATCCCTCCTGAATCAAAGGTTATTCCCTTGCCTACTAAGCCAATCGTCTTCTGGGAGGAAGTGTCCCCTTTATACTGGAGAAGAATAAATCTTGGTTCTTGCTGACTCCCCTGGGCTACCCCCAATAATGCCCCCATCCCCAGTTCCTGCATTTGCTCCCGCTCTAGAACTTGGCACTCGAAGTTATATTCAGCAGCCACTCTTTTAGCTATCTCGGCCATATGGCTAGGGGTCATAAAGTTGGCTGGCTCATTAATCATGTCTCGGGCAAAGTTGGTAGCCTCAGCCATCACCCTCCCGGTGGCACAGCCTCTCTCCAGTTGAGGGAGCTTGTTCCTCTCCCTTTCTGCGATAAGAAGTTCCTCTAGCTCACCAGCTTCAGGCTCTTTAGTAATATGTCTGCGAAAGGAATAAAGTCCCAGGATGCTTCCCTCGGCTATAGCTTGAGCCGCCTTCTCTGGTTCAATGCCACCTACTCCTGTTCCATGGGCGATGGTAGCTACCCTTTTTATCTCTTTCCCCCGCAGGAAGCGGCATGCCTCAGCAATTATTCGCCTGATCCTGTCCAAAGTCAGCTCTTGTTGCTTTCCCAGGCCAGCAACTACTACCCGCCGGGCTGGAATCTTGCCCAGGGTGTGGATCAGGGTAAGCTCACCAAGCTTGCCCTTAATCTCACCGGTGGCGATAAGCTGGGTAATGGTACCATCGAGGGCTTTATCCACCGCTGCCGTAGCCCCACCGGGTTGGCTTACCTCTTCAAAGAGATTTACTACTAGGGCATCCACCTCGAGCGTGGTGATGTCAGCAATTACGACCTTTAACTCCACCTTGGTTCTCCTTTTGTAAACAGGCTATCGATTTGTCTGGCGCACGATTTTGTCTATAACTGGAGTGATATCTTTAGAGGTATCTACTGCGAAATGATTACGGCGTATTCTCTGAGCTGTGGACTTCATTCTACGGTAGACTCTCCAGTCTGCCTCTGAGCTATCTTCGGGGTTCATTCCTTTGCCCCGCTGTTCCAGGCGCTGGTGTACTACCTCGGGAGGAGCATCGATGCGCACTATAATTAGGTTAGCTCCCACTTGCTCAGCAATATGGTAGAAGCGCTCGCGATGATGCTCTTCCAGATTAGTGGCATCGAGAGCAAGACTTATCCCTCTTCTTAGTAACTCCTCAGTGAGTCTAGAGCAAGCTTGGAACAGGCGAGAGCTCTCTCGGGCACTATAGCTAGGGGAGGGGAAAAGCGACTTGCGCAGGCTGTCACTCTCAAGGATGGCTAGAGGGACTCTCTCCACCAGCCGGCGGCAGAAATGGGATTTCCCTGTACCAGGCAATCCGCTGACCATAATAAAGGACGGCTTAACTACAGGCTCGGGTAATTCCCCTAGGTTATCCTTTAGCCTCTGCACATCCTCAATTAGCTGAATCTTCTCCATCAAGCTTGATTATAGGGTATTTCCAATGGGTAAATCAATCTTCGAAGTCTATATAAAATGTACAGGCTGTCTAAAAAGTTCCCCCTTGTAGGGGAGGGGCTTGTCCCCTCCCAATTTGCGGGGAGCCCACAAGGGGCGGGGACAAACACTCCTACAGAGGTTTTTGGACAGCCTCGTAGTGAGGGTCTTTAGACCCGCCAGAAAGCTCCGATAAATCAGAACACTACAAAACCAGGGCTCCCCAAGAGACTTTATAGGTAGCTACGGTCAAAGAGCAGTCGATTGAGCAAGATGCTTCTCTTATGGGTGGCTGTCTTCAGGTCTTCCTTAAGACCAGCCGTTAACCTTTTAGTTATTATCAAGAGAAAGATGAGAACACCAGCGAGAATCGTTTCCCAGGGTCGGTCCATGACCCAGCACCCCAGGGGGAATAAAGCAAAACCAGCGAACATCCCCAGAGGGAGGCTCAGGCTGGGGGGACCACCAAATTTGAGACGCTCATCTAGTGACTGCCTTGAACCAAAGAATCGAGGCACAGTCCTAATGCCAGCACCTAGGGCTATAGGTACTAGAAGAAAAGGCAGGGCCTGATAGGCTAGCGCTGCCGACACGCCGAGACTGGTAGTATTCGCCTTCTCCCCCCTGAACCTGAGGAAGACAGACCACATCTCTCCAACTACCACTGCCACTCCAACCCCAACTACTGTGCCCCAAGCAAAGTCAGAGAGCCAGTTCACTAACACCACAGCAACGCCACCTTTGACTACATCCCAGGTAATTCCTATCAGCCCCTCGCGACGTCCTACCTTATGCCATAGGCCACTATGCATATCCTCATCTTTTGATAGATCAAACCCTCGCATCCTGCCTAGGAGGTAGACAAGGGGAAAGGCTCCAAAAAGGTAGGCACCGAGGATTAGTAAAGCATCAGCCCACATATTATGTTTTCCCAGGGGTCTTTATTGATACTCAGGGGCTTATTCATGAAGGTTTTCGTTCTAACAAGTAATCCCAGGCTTCAGCTTCTTGGTGGGCTATCTTGCGTTCTAATAGTGCTGGACCAAGGAGTAAAAAAAGGGTTACTAAAGCCAGGACCACCAGGTTGGGAAAGCCAATGCTTCCCCCGCTTGAGAAAGCTATTAGGATGAGGATGGCAAGACCAGCAGCAAGCAGGACCCCTGTCTTTAAGGGGCGTTGCCTCAATCGGGTGAAGAGGATAACGATACCAGCTAAGGTAAGGAAGCTTAAGACTATCCAGGGGGTTAAGTCATAAAGAGGGTGCCTGCTCTCCCCTAGTAATCCCTTCTCCTGTTGCGCTGTTAGAAACCAGCCGACTATAGCTGGAACAGGTAATACCATCAAGGAACCGAGTAGCCAATCGCGCCTCAAGACCTGGAGGAGAATGTGAATAAATAGCCATAGGATAAGGGGGAAATAAACAATCACTATCAACCACACCCACCAGGAGGAGTTAAGGTTATTCAAGTTTAAGGCTTGCTCCAGGAGGAAAACACCAATTACCAATAGTGGCACTAAGGCATAGCCCAACCAGGTGAAAAACCAGGTGGGTTTATTGTGCCGCCATCCATAGATGGCTACCACGACTATGGAGATAAGGATAACTGACAGCCAGCTTACGTTTGACCATTGGTGAAGGGCAAAGAGCAGAGCAAAAAGGAGATGAGGCAAAGCAGCCGCGATAGTCTGGGCCCAATTGATACTACTATGCACCTCATTTAGCTCGCTAGCCACTGCTTTAAGTGGACCAAAATGTTGGGCTGCTGCCTTAGTTGCCTCTTCCTCTGAAAATCCTGCCTCTTTTAGCTCTTCCACCCGGTCTTCAAAGTGGGTATATAACTCACAAAGGATCTCTTTTTCTGAGGAGGAGTCGAGCTTTAAGTTTGCTCTAATCCTATCCAGGTGGTGCCTTAGTTCAGTTAACACCCTTTGCTACCCTGCTAAGTAGTTGATGGTCGCATAACCAAATTTACTGCCAAGGAAAAGCCTTGCCATTCAGCTACTTTTTCTTCTAGCAATTTTAGACCTTTCTCTGTTAAATGATAATACCTCCTCTCCTTCCCTGAAGGGAGCCGCTCCCAGCTACCTCTAACTAGCCCGGCTGCTTCTAAGCGGTGGAGAGCTGGGTAGAGGGTACCCTCCTTAAATCTGAAGTAGCCCTGGCTCCTTTTCTCTAGCTCTTTAATAATCTGGTAGCCATACATTGGCTGATTCTTCAGCAAAGAGAGGAGTAAAGTCTCAGTGTTTCCCTTTAGAAGTTCCCGTCTATATTCCATAGTTTCACCTTCTTGAAGGCTTTTAGACACTATAATACAAGGACCTCATCACGTCGAGTTCAGGGTTATCTCTGCCGGCAGCAGTTAGTCCTCAGCATAAAAAGCAAGACCGAGAGTCCCTCTCCCTGTAGAGTAGCCCATTATCGGGCTAAACTCGGTAAGCCAGAGTTCAACACAGTCAAATTCAGCCAGCACGCGTTGCTTGAGTACTTCCCCCTCCTCTAGAGCATCGGTGTGGTGGACCGCCACATGCACCGGCTTTGTGCCTACCCTTTTACGCATTGCCTCCAGTAGATAATTCACCCCCTTCTCTTTGTTTCTAGTTATGCCATTAAAGTGGGCTGTACCACCTCGGATAGTAACAATTGGCTTGACACTAAGCCATGCTCCTATCTGCGCAGCAACCTTGGGTATTCGCCCTGTCCGATAAGCATGGCGGATAGTTTCCAGAATGAAGATAAGGTCCACCCTGTCCCTGATTCTTTGGGCAGCTTCGATAGCCTCAACCAGGCTTCTCCCTTCAGCTAATGCTCTTGCTGCGGCAAGGACGACAAATCCTTCTGCCCCAGTGGCCGTTTGAGAATCCAAAACCTCGATATTGGTGCTGGCTAATTCCTCCTTGACTTGTTCCTTAGCTGCTACAGCCGCGTTATGAGTGGTGCTCATTTTGGAGGAAAGGGTGATACAGAGAATGTTCTCTGCCTTAGCAGCCAACTCGCGATAAGCCTGCACATATGCTGCTGGTGGTGGGCCCGAGGTGGAGAAAAGCCCTGGTGCCTTATCCAGCAGTTGGTAAGCCTCAGATGGAGTTATGTCCAGCCAATCACGGTACACCTTGCCATCAAAATAGATATTTGGCGCTACTATTTCAATCCCATACTGCTCCACTAGCTCCCTAGGGAGGCAAGCTACAGTATCAGCAATAATAGCCACTTTATTCATTACAGCTCTTTGTCACTATGCATCGTATTACTATGCACGATGATAATACTCGTCAGGGCTTTTGTCAATAGGTGACGGGCTTGCAATTACCCAGTTTTCACTAGAATGCTCCCACCTTTCATGATTTTAAGCC
>CAYWDP010000020.1:0-21056 GCA_964457045.1 uncultured Dehalococcoidia bacterium | reverse complement strand
GGACGCTTTTGGTCTTCCCCGGCCAGTCCCACCAGAGCCAGAGCTTCCAGGGCACGCCGCCTGGCTTCCCCCAGCTTCACGCCGGCCACTAGGAGAGGAAGTTCCACGTTCTCCACAGCGCTGAGGACTGGCAGCAGATTGAAGGCCTGGAACACAAAGCCCATCTTCTCAGCTCGGTAGCGAGTGCATTCTTTGTCCGACATATTGTGAATTGAGGTGCCATCAATGATCACCTGACCCGCGGTGACATCGTCTATCCCCGACAGTACGTTAAGGAGCGTCGTTTTGCCGCAGCCGGAAGGCCCCATAACGGCTACCATCTCGCCCCGCTGGATGCTCAGGTCGACACCCCGGAGGGCCTCCACCTTCACCTTGCCCGTGTCGTAGGTCTTGTGGACTCCTGTCGCCTGGATAATGTTGTCGTTTGGCATCATGTCCCCCTTTGATCCTATGTTCTCTCGTTAAGAACAGGACGCCTGTATAGTTATCAACTTCAATTTAAGGAAACCTCCGACCTCATTTAAATGTAATATATGGGCGTCTCGGATTGTGTCTTTTTCCTTTGCCGTTCGACTAGGTCTTGTAAAGTCACAGATTCCAGCACCTTGCTCATGGCAGTGCCCATTTCCACCCAAATGTCTCGAACTGCGCAGAAGTTTGCCCGTTCGCAAATTGCAGGATCGTCGACACATCCCACAGGCGCCATCGGTCCTTCAAGCACCTTGACAATCTCACCAAGCTGTATTTCAGAAGGCGACTTGGCTAAGCTAAATCCGCCCTGGGCTCCACGGGTGCTTTTTACCAATCCCGCTGCTCTAAGACGAACGAATATATTCTCTAAGTAATACGTAGAGATATGTTGCCTTTCGGCAACGTCTCGTAGAAGGACAGGAGTTTCATGATGGTGCATGGCTACATCCACCATTGCTCGCACTGCATATCTGCCTCTTGTAGAGAGTTTCATACCTTAGTTGACTAATATAATCAGAATAATTATAATATTAGCGCAAAGTACCAAGGCTGTCAAACCCTGCGGGTTGCAAAGTCATCGTCAAGGCTTCGATTTTGCCATAACTGCTGGGACACAGTCCTTACAGGCGATGACGCAGGTGCTGCCCCCGGTATAGCGCGTTCGATTGAAATATGAGGGGCCCTGCATCCTACTTCTCTTGGACAAACCTTTCCACTTGGACAAGGCTGGTATTGACCGGGAAAGCGCCACCAGGGGAATACTGGTCTCGGGTGAGAACATTTGGGCTCCCTGCCCGGTCCCGTGCCTTCTTGTCAGGTCGGTACCATACTCCCTCACCCAGGGCCACTACGCCAGGCATAATCCGTTCAGTGACCCTGGCCTGGATAATGGTCTCTCCCCGCTCATTAAAGACTCTGACCTCATCCCCGTTGTTGATGCCCCGGGATTGGGCGTCCCAAGTGCTGATCCACAAGCTCTGGGGTTCAAGTTCACTGAGCCAGGGGTTGTTGTCGAAGCAGGAGTGAGCCCTGGTCTTATGGTGAATGGTAATTAGCTGTAGGGGGTACCTTTCTATGAAGGGGTCTCCTGGTCCTTCCCATGGCTCAATATACTTGGGGATGGGAGGGATGTGGGGATTATTCAGATCGGCGATGCGCTGACAGTGGATCTCGATCTTCCCCGAGGGGGTGGGGAAGGGGTTGTTCGCTGGGTCCTCGATTTGCTTCTTAAAGCAGAGCCCGGGTCTGGGAAGTCTTATCTTGTGAACCCCATTCTTTTTGAACTTCTCGAAGTCGCTAACCTCTTCCATTACATCCCCCATACCCTGCACCAGTTGGCGTATCCCTTCCTCTTCAGCAATGTCGAAGAACGGCTCATGGATGGCTAACCTTGCTGCTAGCTCGCGGCATATTTCAAGGTCAGACTTAACTTCGGGCACAGGCTCAATGACTTTGTTCAAATAAAGGAAATAGGGCCCCGAAAGCCAGGGACGGGCGAAATCGTTCCTCTCCCAGATAGTGGAAACCGGGAGCAGGATATCGGCAAACCTGGCAGTGGCTGTCATGAACTGCTCGTGGACAACGATAAACTCCAACTTCTTCAATGCCTTCACCCCTTTGTTGATGTTTGGAAGCTGGTTCAAGGGATTGGCAAAGGCTATATAGGCCATCTTTATGTCGCTGGGATAGCCTCCGGCTGTGCCTTCTAGGATGGCATCCCATATGCGGCAAACATGGGGGTGGGCGCGATGTCGTCGAGCAACATCTAGCGCTTTCAACTGCTCCTCGTAAGTAGCACCGTCCTTCGCCTCAAAGAAGGAGGGGGGAACCATAGGTCCCACAGGACCCCGCTCAAAGCCAGCAGCACCGCCACCGTGGACGCCGACATTGCCAGTCATTGCCGCCAGGGTTGAAGCTGCCCGATGGTACTGCTCCCCGAAGGCAGTGCGTCCCGGGGCATATCCGGGGATAAGGGCTGCCGGCTTCGTAGTGGCGTACTCTCGCGCTAGGGGAACGATGGTAGCAGCAGGGACACCACTCCTTGCCTCGGCCCAAGTCGGTGTCTTGACTATGCCATCTTCTGCTCCCATGATATAGTCCTTGAATTTTTTGAAGCCGATGGTGTGCCTGTCGAGGAATTGCTGGTCGTGGAGGTTTTCAGTAATCATCACGTAGGCCATGGCCATCATCATGGCGGTGTCGGTTCCCGGCCTGATAGGGATCCACTGGTCAGCGAAGATGGCGGCAGTAGCAGTATACCTGGGGTCGATAAGAATGACTCTGGCACCGGCTTCCTTGGCTTGTACCAGATAGAAGCTGGTATTGGTGCTGTAAATAGAGGTGGCTGGATTTACCCCCCAGAGAAGGATCAGTCGGGAGTTTACCAGATCGTCTCTGGTGTGCCCTGTGCTCAGGGTGCCGTAGGTAGCTCGGGAGGCGAAGACGGAGCCCTCGGCTGAGGCACCACCCCAGCAAGAGGTGTAGCCCCCAAAGCTGCGCAGGAGCTGGCGCACGCTTAGACCTCCGTGAAACAGCCCCGCATGCCCTGAATAGGTATGAACCCAAATAGCCCGTGGGCCATAGGTCTCTTTAATCTGCACCAGCTTTGTAGCTACTGTATCCAGAGCCTCATCCCAAGATATGCGCTCAAATTGGCCCTCACCGCGGGAGCCTATCCTTTTGAGGGGAAAGCGAAGGCGATCCGGGGAGTATACTTGCTTGCGGTAGGCTCGTCCCCGGGCGCAGGCTCGCAACTGTGGCTCATCACCGTCATCAGTCTCAACTCTTATGGCAACGCCGTCCCTTACGTGGACCTTGAGTACACATCGTCCGCCGCAATCGTAGCACGCGCCTGTGGGTACTATCCTTACCTTAGTCTCCGATTGGTCTGATTTAGCTGCGGTCACTCCTCACCTCCGATGGGGCGGATTGTATCCCTTCCCTTAATGCTCTTACCAACTCGGGGTGTGCCTTGTTGAATTCGACTAGCCTTCGGATGGCCCTAGCTGCTCCTCTCATTGACAGAAAAAGAGGCAATCCGGCCTCCAGACTCAACTGCTGTATCTTTAGCGAGGGCAGCCATGAGTCCTCATTGGTTATGAAGTGGATGATCATGGCTACAGGCAAGCGACATTCCTTGGCGGCAACAATCATCGGCGCCGACCCGCTGCCTATCGCCCAGTCGCGGATGATGCCGGGAAGCGAGTCAATGGAATAGTGAAGTATCAGTGAATCCAGTTCAGGCCACGCTTCCAGTGCTCCCATGAAATCGCCCAATCCCTTGTCTCCTCTTGAGAATCTCATCTCCCGAATAGCGTCTTCCCAACCTGACATACCTGCCATGTTGAGCAGTCGTGCCTGTTCAGCCCCAAGAAGGGGGCTGGCATCGATGGGATTGCGTAGCATGCTGCCGGCCAGGGGGATCAGCTCTTTCATCTTGTCCCTCATCTGCAGTGGCATGCTTGGCAGTCTGAACCCAGCTCGCTCGAACTCGTCGGTGGCCAAAACACTGGCGCCACCACCATTCCCCACAACACAGGTATTCAATCCTCGGGGTGGCTTCATGCGCAGCAGCGCTACCAGCACATCCACCATCTCCTCTACGGTGTACACTCTGATGGCACCTACTTGCTTGAGTAACCCGTCCCAAACGGCATCTGCTCCAGCGAGGGCACCAGTATGAGAGGAGGCGGCCCTGGTACCACCCTCGGTATATCCTCCCTTGTATATCACCACTGGCTTGGCCAAGGCTGCTCTGGTGAGTACCTTACGCAGGCGCTGTCCCTCGGCGGTACCCTCTATGTAGGCAGCGATGACCTTAGTTTCAGGATCCTCCGCCAGATAGTCCAGCAGGTCACACTCGTTGATGTCGCAGGCATTGCCATAGCTGATAGCCTTGCTGAAACGGAGCCCTCGGACAACAGCACTGCGGATGATGTAGGTGGTATTGCTACCACTCTGGGAGATGAGGCCGATGGGGCCTGCCTCCTGGGGATAGTTGACGCAAAAGCTTATCCTTGATGTGGGGCAATAGATGCCCATGCAATTGGGGCCAAGAAGGCGTATGTTGCTATGACGAGCGATTTCCACTAGCTTACTTTGCAGCTCAATGCCTTCCTGTTCACCGGTCTCGGCAAACCCGGCACTGTAAAATTGCACCACCTTAACTCCAATGTGGCGGCACTCTTCGAGAAGCTGCGGGGTCTGCTCGGCAGGAATGCAGGATACAACGTGGTCTACAGGTCCAGGGACATCCCTTAGGCTGCGGTAGACGGGAAGCCCCATAATCTCACCCCCCTTGGGGTTTATGGCATAGACCTGGCCCGGGTAGCCCATCTTGAGCAGGGGCTCGATGTAAAACTCATTGATAAACCATCGCAGGGGATTAGTGGAGGCACCGGCTACTGCTATCGACTGTGGATGGAAAATATACTCCAGGGGTGGACTTCCTTGTCTATTTCCTGATGCTGGGGCGGTCATTCCTCCAGCACCTTTAAACTGCGCGCTTCTCGAGGTGCGCTGTGTTGACGAGTATTTGGCATGTCAATTCTTGATGAGTCTGTTCCTTGGCCCCTTGTCTTCTGGTAATGATGATATCCGTATGGCCCTTGGCTTGTCAAACCAACTGAGACGAGTACCCAAGCTTGACATTGCCAACACTACGGTGATATCTTGGTAGTTGACAACCCTATGTGCAAAACAATAACCAAGACCAATGCTCGCCTATCCTCACCGTCAATGTGAGTGCAGCCAAGGGTAATACTATAAAGGATGAGGTTGCCTCCTAGCGAATTGAAATGCGAAACCCCGTTTTAGATAACACTTTGAGAGTTTATTTTATACAGTAAGGAGGACAAGGTGGTGGAGAATCAGGAGCAGCGTTTTTCAGCCTCGGGAGTTCCCATAAAGGACATATATACCCCTGAGGACGTAAAAGACATTGACTATGATGGAGACATCGGTCTGCCAGGACAACCTCCCTTTACCCGGGGAGTTTACGCCAGCATGTATCGAGGTCAACTGTGGACTATAAGACGCTTGACCGGATTTAACACTCCGGAGGATACGAATAAGCGCTACCGTGAAGAATATGAGTTAGGGCAGACAGGTTTCTCTATAGCCCCTGATATCTCTACTGCCGTCGGGATGGACCCTGATGACCCAAGGGTCTCTGCTGACGTTGGTCATTCCGGCGTTCCCATATACTCTATTGAAGATATGGAGGCGGTCTTTGATGGTCTGCCCATAGAGAAATGTTCCACCTATCTGGCAGACAGGGTGGGGGGGCTGCTAACACCTGCATATTTCCTCATGGCGGAGAGGAGGGGCATACCCTTCAACCAGATTAGGGGCACTACGGCTAACGATCTGTGCACTTGGAGTTCAATCGACTTGGCTAACCAGCCACCACCCCAGGGGTTCTTGCGGTACGCTGTAGATCTTGTTGAGTGGTGCGCCGAGCATGTACCTCGATGGTACCCTGTTTCCTTCAATTCGTACAACCCTAGGGACAACGGAATAAACGCAGTCCAAGAGATGGGCCTGCTTATGGCAACCGTTATCCAGTATATTGAGGAAGCCAAGCGGCGAGGCAGAGTGCCTCTGGACAAATTCGTCAGACGGTTTGCCTTCAACATGGCGGTGAACAACGATTTCTTTGAGGAAATCGCCAAGCTGCGGGCGGCACGGCGCATGTTGCAGAAGATTATTAAAGAAAGATATGGTATCGACGACCCAAGCTGTGGGCAGTTCCGTGTACACGTTCAGAGCTCAGGCTCGACTCATACCCATCAGGAGCCTCTAAACAACCTCATTCGTATTGCCTACCAGGTGATGGCCGGTGTCCTTGGCGGAGCGCAGTCAATACACGCCAACGGGTATGATGAGGCAGTTTGTCTACCTACAGACCAAGCCATGCTACTTGCTATCAGAACGGAGCAAATAGCTGCCTTGGAGACTAATGTAACCAACACTGTAGATCCGCTAGGTGGTTCTTATTACGTTGAGTCGCTGACCAATGAATTGGAGGAACGTGCCTGGGAATATGTAAAGAGGATCGAGGATGCGGGCGGGATGGTGGAAGCCATCAAGTCGGGATGGATACACAAGGAATACAAGGCGGCCATAATCGATTATGAACGCAAACTGACTTCTGATGAGATTACGGTTGTTGGGGTAAACAAGTTCCGACTGGAAAAGGCACCTTATAAAGTGCCTATTTTCAAGCCAGACCCCAGGTCGCCAGATATTCTAATTGAAAGGGTTAAGCGTCTTCGGAAAGAAAGGGACGGCGCCAAAGTTGCTCAGGCGCTGAAGAAGCTAGAGGAAGTCGTCCGCAGTGACGAGAATACCTTTCCCGCCATTCTGGAAGCGGTAAAAGCTCACGCCACCCCAGGGGAGCTGGCTAATATTCAGCTTAAAGTGTACGGACCCTGGACTTACCCGATAGCAGGTTAGAAAAGGAGAAGGCGTTAATGGATGAGAACAAGGTCAAGATTCTAATGGCCAAGCCGGGACTGGAGGGGCACTGGCGTGGGATAATTGCCGTTAGTAGTGCCCTACGAGATGCCGGATTTGAGGTCATCTATGGTGGACACATGCTGCCTCCAGAGATTGCTACCACGGCTGTTCAAGAGGACGTAGATATAGTAGGACTGAGTATTCTATCATCAAACTATATGCGGCTGGTATCTGAGACCATCAAAGAGCTAAAAGACCGTGGCAAGGGCGATGTATTATTGCTGCTGGGCGGAATTATCTACGAGGAGGACTTTCCTGCTCTTGAGGAAATGGGAGTAGCCGGGATCTTCATTCCTGGAACACCGCTGCAGGACATAGTGGAATTTGTCCGCCAAAAGACCTCTCAGAGAGTTGCCTAGGCATGATGTTGTCGGCTAGTTAGCAACGCTTTTTCATGCATTCTGTTTGAGGCAGTGTCACAGAGGTTACTGAAATCGGCTCTTCTTGACTTGTCTTAGCCAGTTGTCCAGCAAGGTGCGCGTATTGAGGATTTCTTTGGCAGCAGAATAGGGATCAAGCTCGCCTCTTTCCACCTTTTCTAGATAGATGGTCAATTGCCCATCCTCCTCAATGAATTTTACAACCTGGGCCATAATCTTGTGCTCAATAGTTCGAAGTAGTTCGGTTCTCCTTTGTCTCCGGCGCCTCAAAGCAAGTTCACCAATCTCTTCAAGAACTTGATGGTGGTGTTCGATATGCTGATATACCTCCCTTGTTCCCACATCATTGATGGCCTGGGTAGCAACCACAGGCACCTGCCACCAGGATTGCTTGGGCCTTTCGTGGAGCATCATCTCCAGTTGGGCTACCAGGTAATCCGCTCCGGGACGGTCAGCTTTGTTCACTACAAAGATGTCACCAATTTCGAACAGCCCTGCTTTCATGGTCTGGACAGTATCACCGGCTTCAGGGACCAGAACCACCAAAGTGGTATCAGCAGTTTCCATAATGTCAAGCTCAGTCTGTCCTACTCCCACTGTCTCGACAAAGATAACCTGCTTACCGAAGGCATCGAAAAGCTTTATCACCCCGCTGGCTGTCTTGGGTAGCCCTCCGTAGCTACCCCTGGTGGCCATGCTGCGGATGAACACCCCCTCATCTAAATAATGCTGTTGCATCCTTACCCGGTCTCCCAGCACGGCACCGCCACTGAAGGGACTCGTAGGGTCAACAGCCAATACCCCTACCTCAAACCCCTTTTCTCTGGCAATCGAGATTAGCTTGCCTACCAGGGTGCTTTTCCCCCCTCCTGGTGGACCGGTAACCCCAATGCAATAAGCCCTGCCCGTACGAGAATGGATTGCCTCCATTATTTTAGGCACCTGGGGGCTTTCTCGCTCCACTAAGGTGATGAGCCGGGCTAGTGATTGCTTGTTGCCAGCCAACATCTCCTTTATCAATTCCTTCATCTCGTTCATTTTAGATTTCTCTGCTGTCAAAATAGCATAAGAGGCTCAAATAACGCAAATCCTTGGCAATATAAGACCTTCTATCAATTTCTACCCTCTTGCCAATGTGTTTGACATTGTAGCATGTCCACGTTAAACTTTAGCTAGAAGATTGGGATGCAGCATCGCTTAAAGACTTGCGATTTTGGGCTTTTGCGCTGGAACAAGGGTTTATGGCACCATTCTTTCTAGATTATTGTCAAAATGTGTTAGGGAATCTACAGTCAAGGAGAGGAGAAAATGAGTGTAAAGGATCCCTCATGGTTAGCCCAGTACCTGCGTAGTCGTGAGAGGGTCTTGATTATGGCTGGCGCTTTGTGCGACCAAGTTGACTTGGGAAACAAGAGCTTACTGGATTATGTGGCGGAGATTGCTACAAAAATAAAGGCACCTGTGGCTGCTACAGGGAATACAGTGGTCGGTCTAAGGGCTAGAGGCATTGATACAAAGAAGGCCTGGGCAGCCGAATTAGTAAACTATATGCGCTACGAGTGGCAGAATCCCATCATTGATGGGAAACCTGAAGTTCTGGTCCTTATGGGCTACAGCCCGATACTTGCTGCCAACCTAGTCTCTGCGGTTAAAGATGCAGAGACTGTAGTGCTGGGTAACACATATATCGAGGAGGCAACTTATTCTCTCCCCAACACCACCTCTTTCAAAGAATGGCAAAAAGAGTTAACGGAGTTAGTCCAGGCACTGGGGAATTCCTAGTCCACAATGGGTAATGAAGTCGAGGAACCGAAGAAGAGGATTAGTGATGGTGCCTTTCGGCATTATGTCTTTGATGCTTCAGAAGTGCTCGCCGAGGCCCGGCGGTTCGTGCAACAGGTAGGATATGAACTGAAACCAGTGTCCTACATTGGTCTCGTTCAGCCTGACTTTCGGGCGAAGCGCAAAACCGATAGTGCTACTTATGAAATTGTGGGAATGGTGCGGGAAAACCTAGATCAGGCAGTCGAGGCACTTATCAAACTGGCGGCAATAAGGGCTGTCAGACGTGATATCGATTGTATACTAGTATTACCTCCCATAAACGAATACCTGCTCATCGAGTTTTTGACCGAGGAAAAAGGGCGATGGTATTTCGGTATGAAGGATGCCAGGCTTACGGTTTGGTTCTGTAATCCTGAGGATGAAACAACAATGTGCGTTGTTGGCTCACCAGCAGATAACGACTTCCAGAAGCACTTTTACTTGAGCAAGATAAGCTTCGACGCCTATATGACTACGAGGGCTGCTCATCTTATTCAAGAAAGACTCCTGGCGGAGGAGGAAGAAGATGACTGAGACTGGAGCACCTGGAGGGTTTTCCATAGTAACCAAATAATTCTTTCACAAGGAGGTAAGTCATGGGAAAGAAACTCGAAGGCAAAAATGCGGTAGTTACTGGTGCTGGCCGGGGGATAGGCAGAGCAGTGGCTTTGGAGTTAGCCAAACAGGGTGCTAAGGTGGTGGTGTGCGACCTCGGCGGAACCAGGTCGGGAGAGGGGGCTAACGCATCACCGGCAGATGAGGTGGTAGCTGAGATCAAGAAGGCTGGAGGACAGGCTGTTGCCAACTACGAATCCGTAACTGATTTCGCTGCTGCTGGGCGGATGGTAAAGAGCTGCGTGGATAACTTTGGACGAATAGACATCCTGGTCAACTGTGCTGGCATCCTTCGTGACCGGATGATCTTCAACATGTCAGAAGGGGAGTGGGACGCCGTCATCGCCGTCCACCTCAAGGGGACGTTCAACATGATCCACCATGCTTCTCGGTTGATGAGAGAACAGAAGGGAGGACGAATAGTCAATACTACCTCCGATGCCTGGAGAGGCAGTCCGGGGCAAGGGAACTACAGTTCTGCCAAAGGTGGGATCGTTAGCTTAACCCGCACCGTTGCTGCAGAGATGTGGAAATATAACGTGACTTGCAATGCGATTGCTCCCATTGCGGCGACCAGAATGACCATGGATGAAGAGGTAATCACGCGATTCAGGGGTCTGATGGAGGCGGGGGCCCTGACCGAGGATCAGTATAAAGAGCTGGCGGCAATGCCTGCCCCCGAGTTTGTGGCCCCAGTAGTGGCTTATCTTTGCACCGACGAAGCAGCAGCCATAAACGGCAAGGTCATTGGCTGTGGTGGTGGGCGGGTAGCTCTGTATTCCGATCCGGTGGAGATAAGGGGGCTCTACAGAGACCACCTAAAGGAGGGGGCCTGGACCGTGGAGGAACTGATTAACCTTGTACCCAAGACATTGCTTACCTAATTGTGGATTGTCCCAGGTGAGAGGAGTTATAAGCAAAATCTCCTTTGGCCTACCGTGAATCTTTGTTATGGTGTGGCTAAAGGGTGATTATTAGGGAGGCAGCTTTCGAGCCGGTGCCTTCTAAATTTGTTATTGCTGTTGAAGATTGATGTCTTACGGAGCCAAGTCAGCTTCCGGCGGAGCCGGTAAACATCGGCTGAGCTACTACTAAAGGACAAGGACAGTACACACGGAAGGAGGTCAAAGTGAGTGTGAGGGAAGACACAAAAATAAAACTTCCACCGGGAAGAGAGTATCAATTGCCCACCGACCCGGATCATCTATGGGACGGTTTGCAGGATATTGGCTTGGGGATAAGATGGGTAGCTGAGGTGAAAAAGGCCGACATGCAAATTGAACTCTCCGGGCCGAAATGGGAATACAAGAGCTATACCATCCTTGAGGTTATAGAAGACCCGGAAAAGGTCAGGGATGGCATAGTGACTTTAATTGGCCCCGACATACATGAAGTCGAGCCCGGCACCTCTCTGCCTTTTGCATGGGACATAAAAGTCTATGGTCCGGGGATAACCCAGAGACACCGCGAATATATTGAAAGGCAGATGGCCATGTCACTGCATGGTGTAGAGGGGTACATGGCCTTTGGCACGTTCCAGGCCCCGTGGATGAGGATAAGCAGGTCAGTGGCGGGCAGGCTTACCTTCGCCAAGCTATGCCAAGTCCTACATGCCTACGTAAAAACTGTCGTTCCTCAAGTAGAGGCTATGGAATTTCGATGGGTAATCGGGGCCCCAGAAGTTGGCGGCCTTGAGCTGATTGAGCCACTGTACAAACGGGGAATTGAGAGGCTGAAAGCACAGGAACAGGCAATAACACTGGAAGACGAAGATGTAGATATCTTTTATGGCTGCACCATCTGCAAATCGCTAGCTCCAAACCACGTATGCGTAATTACGCCTAGCCAGATACCTTATTGTGGTATCCTGTCCTATAATGGGGCTCAAGTAACAGTGGAGCTTGATCCAGAGGGCTATATCTTCCCGATGCAAAAGGGAGAGGTGTTAGACCCTGAGTCAGGGAGCTTCACCGGCGTGGATGAGGCTGTCTATGAGAAGTCTAACCATCAGGTAAGGCGCGTGAACGTATTTAGTGCCATAAAGTATCCGACTACTAACTGTGGCTGCTTTGAGGGAGCCGCCTTTTACATCCCAGAGGTAGACGGTCTTGGTCTAGCCATACGGCGATACATCGGCCTAACCCCACTAGGCATTAAATTCTCACGTTTAGCCGGTATGATTTCCGGTGGCTCGCAGAACCACGGGCATAAGGGTATATCTATTCGGTCAATGCAGAGCAAGACTTTCCTCAAGGGCGATGGTGGTTGGGATAGGATAGTTTGGATGCCAGCCGATATGAAGCGAGAGGTAGCGGAATATATCCCAGAAGAGATTTACGATAAGATTGCCACTGAAGAGGATACTATCGATCCTATGGAGCTCAAGGAGTTCCTGAAGAGGAAAGGTCACCCAATAGTAGAGAAGTTCTGGAAGAATGGCGAACCTCAGCCACTAAAGGTACCACTTCCAGGGGGGGATTGGTCAGAGGAATAATATCGGAGGTTAAATATGGGAGACAACGTCTGTGGTGTATGTCAGAAGAAGGAAGCGGAGTGGACATGCAGCGTATGCGGCATCCAACTGTGTGCTGAGTGCGTCCGGGAGGTAATGATGGAGACCCCCGGTCAAAGGGTCTTGGGTGTATTAACCAGCCCCTTGAAATCAGGAATGCGAAAGAAGAAAGTCTGTGAGAAATGCATGAAGGAAGTAGATTTCGTTGACTAAGCGTAGGCTGTTTCCAGCTTTCAGCTTCTCTGCGCCGGAAATCAACAAAAGAGACAGATCTTCCGCTAAGCCGACAACCTGGTCCCTTCCAGCAAAATCAACGATCTCATTATGGCGTGATGATCAGAACAGCAGTAGCATATCGGACATGCTACGGGGGGAATCCCCCCAAACTCTTGAAGAATAACCGAGGAAGTGAATGCCTGAACCAGTTGGTTGCTCTCTATTGGCTTGGTTCACTTCATTGGACTAAGTATAGATATATTGGAGGTAAAGAGCTGTGAAGGATAGCAGAATCGCTCATGTCGGATCCCTGGAGGTTGACATCCGTGAAGTGGTGCGTGACCCTCGGGGCATGGAGGACGAGATTGTCGAGATAATGGAGAACGACTTTGTTGAGGGCCACCAGAGTAATTTCGGAGGATGGATAACCCTCCTACCTGATGCAGCAGACATAGCAGAATGGGATTCTGCTCTGCTGGATAAATACCCCCCGTTACATACCCGGCCCCAAGGGGTCTGCACTGACTGTGGTTTGGGACCTTGCAATTTGAAGGAAGGCCAGGGAAAGTGTGGACTGGGGATGGAGTCTTTCCAGGGCAGGTTGAGCTTGCGGAAGGCATGTCGCGGCTGTATGACTCAAATGGTAGCCACCCGTGAGCTATTGAACTATGCTCTCAAGCGCTGGGCAGAAGATACGCCTGTTAGCATGGGCGAGATTCTAAGTATCTCTGATCACGCTCCTGCCATAAGCGTCCTGTCCGGTCTGTATGTAAAGAATCTCAAAGATCTGAACAAAGCGCTTTCTTACGGAGAAGCACAGCTAGCCAAGCTCTTCCAGGCAAGTTACTCAGGTACAGGAACAGCGGTAGAGTTTGAAGGCATGGTATTGCATGCCGGATCCGTTTTGCTCCTCGCCATGGGAGTGGCCGAGATGCTGAAGATTTCCTGTTATGGCTTCATCAGCGCCGCCAATCAGGAACTGGAGGGGATCGAACAGTTCCCTCCAGCCACCGTAGCTGGCGGGTGGGCATCAGTAGAAAGTGGGAAGCCGGTTATCGCCTTTGCCGGCGACGGCTTCTTACCGGCATGGTGCGCCATAGACCATATGAAGCAAAAGGGATTGACGGAGCAGGTTGAAATATGTGGCATTGGTGCAGCAGGTGATGATATAGCCAGATTCTATGATAGGTGTCGAATTGTTGCCCCGATGGTGAGAGCAGCAAAGGCAATCAGGAATGGCTTGTTTGATGTGGTGGTGATCACCCCAGGGTGTATCCCCTTGGACCTTCTATCCGAGGCAGCGCGTGTGGCAAGCAAGGCTATATGGGTAGGTCACCATGCAGTTGGTGGTCTGGCGGATAGCACGGATGAGCCGGTTGACAAGATAGTCAGTGCCCTAGTCAGTGGGGAGAAGGCAGTCTGGATCAGGGACGTAGAGAAGGCGGGGGAAGTAGCAGTAAAGGTAGCACAGAAAGTAAAGAGGAGTGGTAATTATACTATCTCTGAGGACGAAGCGATCAAGCAGGCCAAGAATCACAAAAAGGATTGCGATATTTGCTCCATTGTCTGCCCTGTTGGTTTGACTGTATCCAAGGCGGTCAGGCAGCTCAGCGACGGCGACTGGACAGGTTTCTTCGAGGTGGAGAAGGGTTGCAATTTTTGTGGCAGGTGTGAGGAAGCTTGTCCCAGCAAGGTTCAGCTACGCGACATCATAGTAGCTGCCGAGAGGAAGCAGGCCAGTGCAGACAGATTCGTTATGAGAGCAGGAAGGGGACCAATATCGATTACCGAGCTACTGCAATCGGCTTTTGCAGTGGGCTGGGGCAGTATTCCTGCTATGGTTACCATTTTTGGCTGTGGCGATGCCCATCGAGAAGAGATTGCCTGGATAGCTAACGAATTACTCAGCGGAGGTTGCATGGTCTTCGTGGCAGGCTGCGCTGGAGCTGAGGTGGCTCGTTCCTTCAACCAGGTGAAGAGAAAGTATCTCTTTGAGCAATACCCGGCTACCTGTGCAGGAAGGAATCTGGTGAACTGCGGCAGTTGTTCTGCCATTTGTCATGCAGTCCCCATGTATCTGATGCTGCGTCCTTCTGGTGGTATTCACCTGTATGGCTCCATACCGCCACTGGGAGATTCCATCAATCTTGGTGGTGCTCAGTCACTAATCCTCTGGGGAGCTTTGCCGGACAGGATGTATGCTGCGGCAGCCGCGTGGGCACGCCTGGGCTCAACGGTTATAGTAGGACCAGCTTCATCCTTAGGATGGAACCGATATCTGGTTGGTAACAGATATGATCGGAGCAAATGGTGGGTGCATCACGGAGAGACGGGAAAGAAGCGAGAGGTTGAACCGGTGAAGGGGCACCTTATTGTCCCGGTGGAAACCAAAGAGGAAGCACTAACCATGCTGGCGCGCTCCGTCTTGACTGTGAGGGACTACAGGGAGAGCCGGGCCACCCACCTCGAGGTTCTGATTGACTATTATCAACGCTTTTATGGTGAGCTCCCTGAAGACTGGCACCTTCTGGTAAGATCAGATTTTGAGCTGCCGCCCAGATATAGAAGGCAGATGGTCAATTTGCTGGGAGTGGAACAGGGTTGGGAAACAGAGGGGATGAAGATTAAGAGGGCAAAACATCGGGACGGCAGGATGATGACCATGTCAGAGTTTGCTGCTAGCTATGGCATGGAACAAGGAATCTACTGCACCAGGCTTCGCAGCCAGTTGCCACTACGCCTCAGGAATACAGTTGAAGAGTGAAGCCTCTGCGGTTGAAAGCAAAGAGAACAAAGAAGTCCTTCCGCTGGGCAGCTCAGTGGGTTGAATTGTAGACTTTGGGCTGAATTATGCTGGGCGACGCTGGCGAAAGCGGATCAATGAAAGGGGTCGGGAGATGGCTATTCCAGAGGAAGAGGCAGTAGTAAAGCTCCCAACAGCAAGGATATTTCAGCTACCAACGGACCTCGACCACTTGTGGGACGGGCTGGACGATATTGGGCTAGGGCTAAGATGGTTGAGCGAGGTGAAGAAGGCCGACATGCACCTTGAATTAGGTGGGCCTAAGTGGGACTATAAGATGTTTTCCATTTTCTACATTGAGGAAGACCCGGAAAAGGTCAAAGATGGTGAAGTGAAATTGGTTGGTCCTGATATACCTGAAGTTGCCCCCGGGACTTCTTTGCCCGGCGGTTTTACCATAAGGATCTATGGCAGGGAATTGACTCCTGCACACCAGGGCTATGTATCAAGACAGATAGGACAAGCACTACAGGGGCTGGAGGGGTTCATGCTCTTTGGTCAGCCCGACGGCCTGTGGATAAGGATTAGCAAGGAAGTAGCGGATAGGCTTACCTTTGCCAAGATATCTCAGTTCTGTTATGCCACAGCGAAAACACTTGTCCCCCAGGTAGATGCAGTGGCATTCTTCTGGGCAATAGGTGCCCCTGAGGTAGGCGGACTTGAGCTGATTGACCCGCTTTTTGAATGGGCAAAGGAAAAATTCAAAGTCATAAGTGCCAAGGAGCTGTATGACGATGAGGATGTAGACATGTTCTATGGCTGCACCATCTGCAAATCCCTGGCACCAAACCATGCCTGTGTTCTCACGCCAAGCGCACTGCCTTATTGCGGCATTATAGGTTATGACTCAGCCAAGGTAACATTGGAGATGGACCCGGAAGGGTACGCCTTTGAGATTCCCAAAGGTGAGTGCTTGGAACCTGATTTGGGGCACTACTCAGGAGTAGACGAGGTAATCTATGAGAAGAGCAACCATCTTGTAAAGCATGTGAACATATATAGTAGCATAAAGTATCCCACTACTAATTGTGGCTGTTTTGAGGCAGCATCCTTTTACATACCGGAAGTAGATGGTATCGGTCTAGCTATGCGGCGTTATACCGGGATGACACCC
This sequence comes from uncultured Dehalococcoidia bacterium, assembly GCA_964457045.1. Classification (GTDB taxonomy): domain Bacteria; phylum Chloroflexota; class Dehalococcoidia; order UBA2247; family RBG-13-53-26; genus CAYWDP01. The sequence continues at coordinate 4,602 of CAYWDP010000020.1, read as the reverse complement.
CTGGGCATCAAATTCTCTACTCTAGCAGGGATGATTTCCGGTGGGTCACAGAATCATGGGTTTAAGGGGCTGTCCGTTGCCGGAATGGCCAGCAAGAATTTTCTGCGAGGAGACGGCGGGTGGAACCGAATAGTTTGGATGCCGGCAGAATTGAAACTGGAGATGGCGGATGTTATCCCGGAAGAAATCTACGACAAAATTGTTACCAATGAAGAGACCTTAGATCCTCTAGAGCTTAAGGAGTTACTCGTCAAGAAGGGGCACCCAATAGTAAAGATGTTCTGGAAGGGTGGCGAACCTCAGCCACTGAATTTACCCCTTCCAGGAGAAGATTGGCCCGAGGAGTAAATTAAGATTGGGGGAAACATGACAGAAAAAATGTGTGGCGTATGTCAGAAGAGGGAAGCACAATGGACATGCCATGAATGCGGCGTTCCTTTGTGTGATGAGTGTGTCCGGGAGGTTCGCATTGAGTCTACTAGACCTGGTCAAAGGATGATGGGTAGGGTGACAAGTCCCCTAAAGTCTGCGGTGCAAAAACTGAAAGTGTGCCAGAAATGCATGAAAGAAACGGAGTTTCTTGGATAAGTGTGACCAATCTTTCGGTAATGATAAATGATGCTCAAGGGGAACAATAGTGGAAGCTAAGCGGATTGCACATATTGGTCGTCATGAAGTTGATATCAGTGAGGTGACACGTGATCCCCGTGGTATTGAGGATCTGGTTGTAGAGATACTGGAGAACGACTTTATCGAGAGCCGCTATGCGCAGTTTGGGGCCTGGTTAAACTTTTTCCCCGACGCAGCCGATATCGCAGACTGGGACCATGCCTTGCTGGAAAGATATCCGCCATTATATCCCCGACCTCAAGGGGTTTGTACCGATTGTGATTTAGGGCCCTGCAATCTGAGAGATGGCAAAGGGAAGTGTGGACTGGAGCTGGAATCCTTTATGGGTAAGTTGAGTTTACAAAAGGCTTGCCGTGGCTGTATGAGCCAGATGATACCTAGTCGAGACCTGCTGAACTATGCTCTCAAGGTATGGGGTGAGGATAAGCCTGTCAATATGGGTGAACTTCTGACGATGTCTGACGCTTGCCCGCCTATAGGCACCTTGAGCGGTGTATATGTGAAGAACCTCAGGGATTTGAACAGGGTACTTTCTTACGGAGAAGAGCAGTTAGCCAAGCTACTCCTGGCAAGTCACTCGGGTACAGGGACAGCGGCAGATTTTGAAGGCATGGTGATGCATGCCGGATCTGTGTTGTTGCTCGCCATGGGGGTGGCTGAGATGATTAAGGTCTCTTGTTTCGGCTTCGTCTCAGCTGCTAACCATAAGATTGATGAGCTGGACGATTTTCCTCCGGCCAGTGTAGCTGGTGGATGGGCATCTGTAGAGGAAGGTAAGCCAGTGATAGCCTTCATAGGCGATGATTTCTTACCTGCCTGGTGTGCTATAGAGCAGCTCAAGCAGAATGACTTAACGGAGAAAATTGAAATATGTGGCATTGGTGCAGCAGGCGATGATACGGCCCGCTTCTATGATAGGTGTCGCATCGTTGCCCCTATGGTAAGGGCAGGAAAGGCCATCAGGAACGGCTTATTCGACGTGGTGGTTGCCACCAATGGCTGTATACCTTTAGACCTTTTGTCTGAAGCAGAGCGTGTGGGAAGCAATTTTGTATGGGTAAGCCAAAGAGGGGTTAATAATTTGGCAGATAGCACAGATGAGCCTGTAGGTAAGATAGTGGATGCCCTGGTCAATGGTGAAAAGGCGGTCTGGATCAGAGACGTAGAGAAGGCAGGCGAGGTAGCGGTAAAGGTGGCCCAGAGAGCAAAGAGAACAAGCAGCTATGTTCTCAGTGATGAGTCAGCGATTGAGCAGGCAAGAAAGTGCGGAGAAGGTTGCGACCTTTGTTTTAGCGCTTGCCCTAATAGCTTGCCTCTATCTAAGGCAGTCAAGCAGCTAAGCGAGGGCAACTGGGACGGTTTCTTCCAAGTGGAGAAGGGTTGTTATTTCTGTGGCAGGTGCGAGGAGACCTGCCCTAATGGAGTGGAATTGCGCGACATAATAGTCGCGGCAGAAAGGAAACAAGCGAACACTGACAGATTCGTCATGAGAGCGGGAAGGGGACCTCTTCCCTTGACTGAGGTACTGCAATCGGCTTTTTCCATGGTTTGGGGCAATGCCCCCGGTATCGTCGTAATTTTGGGTTGTGGAGATGCTTACCGGGAAGACATTGGCTGGCTTGCTTATGAATTAACCAGACGAAATTGCATTGTCTTCGTGGCAGGGTGCGCCGCGGCCGAAATAGCACGCAACTTCAACGAAAAGAAGGGCAAGTATATCTTCCAGCAATACGCATCATCTATCGAACCAAGGTCTATCATCAACTGTGGGGCTTGTAGCGCCACCTCTCTGGCCAACACGATGTACATGTATTCACGTGCAGCTGGTGGTATTCCTTTATACGGGGCTATACCAGAAGTAGGAGAGGGGTCCCTTTATGCCACTTTCGCGCTGCTGATATGGGGAGCTTTACCAGACAGGATGTATGCTGTAGCGGCTGCATATGCTCGCCTTGGAGTAAGAACCGTGGTAGGGCCAGCTTCAGGGTGGACATGGGGCCGCTATTTGCCCGGCAATAAGTATGATCGGAGCAAGTGGTGGGTCTACCACGGCGATGACGGCAGGAAGAGAGAGACTGAACCTGCACCAGAACACCTTATTATCCCAGTAGAAACTAAAGAAGAAGCACTAACTATGCTGCCACGCACCTTCGTCACTCCAGCGGAAATGAGGGAGGGACGGGCTGCCCGCTTAGATTTGCTCATCGAGCTATATCGCCTCTTCTATGGACAGCTCCCTGAAGACTGGCACCTCCTGGTGAGATCACACCTGGATATACCAACAAGACACAGGATCCGCTTGATCAAGTTACTACAAGAAGAACATGCATGGGAAACAGAAGGGGTAAAGGTCAAGAGGGCTAAGAATCGTGACGGCAAGTTATTGACTTTATCAGAGTTTAATACTAGCTATGGCATGGAACTGGGTAGGTATCACTGTAGGCTTCGTAGACTGCTGCCAAAACACCTTAGAGAGGGAAAGCAGAGCGGTTAGTCCTCCTCACTCTCAGCTTCCTCTGATTTCACCAGTTCCAGCACACTGAAGGGGCACTTCTCGGCACATACGTTGCAAAGGTCAAGTCCGGGTACCGACCGCTTGCAGCTAGACCAGTCTATCACCTGAATACTCCCGTCAATTACTTGAAGCACTGGAGGCACTGGCTCACGTTTAGAGAGCCTGCCGCCAGCGGTAACAGTGGTCAGCGCCTTGGTACAAACCGTAACACAATCACCGCAGCCAGTACATCTTCCCTTATCTATCACAAAGTCGGTTCCTTTGATACGCTCTCCTTCTCCAAGAATCTCCTTCAGCACTCTGTAAGAATCAAGGAAATCCTCCTTAAGAAGGTCAGGACAGTCAGTTAGACGCTTGTTTCTGCTTATGAGTTCAAAAGCGAAGGCATAACAGGTAGGGCAACCGCAGAGCTTACAGTTGGTGCGTGGCAGCAGTCTATAGATTTGAAGCGGTTGAAGGTCTTTTTTGGGCAACTGTCTTCCTCCTTAGAATCCAAGTCTGAGACCAGAGATTCACCTAAGATGCTTCAATTTGGCGTGGAGTAAAAACCGGGCAGAGCCTATCTCACTGCGCGGAGCATAGCGATGAAACAATCCCCTGGGTAGGGTGGAGGAGACTGCTTCGCGGAGCCTGTCCTGAGCGCCATGAGATTTCTCGCTACGCTCAGAATGACAGGAAGCGAAGGGCTGGCAGTGACAGAGAACCATCTTTATGCTACGTCAACTTTGGGTCATCTGATCCAGCTACAGATCTCTCGAAGTTAAGTAAGAGATCTGAGAGTGGGGTGATATCCTTTTCGGTTGGTACAGCTCTTACCTCTATTCGCTTAAGGTTCGGTAGTCTTGAGACCGATGGATTATAGCTTGCCAGGCGGTTGGAGTATAGGCTGGCAGGCATATAGCCTGTGCCTTCTTGGCAGGCGGGGTCTGACTTCGCTTTTACCACTACAGAGCCAGCCTTGTTCTTAAGCTCCACCGGAGCACCATCATTCAGCCCCAGGCGCTTCAGATCAGCAGGTGATAGTTGCACCTTGGCTGAATGCTGCTGGTAAGCATCACCCAATCCATCTCTTTGCCTAGCCACCCACTGGTGAATATCTTGATAGGTTACGATAACTAAAGGGATGCCCTTCTTAGGCAAACTCATCATATCCTCTCTGCCAGTTGCTTCAGGACTTCTTCCTCAGTGGGATATTCACCTTTCTTTAACCCAACTAGGGCTATTTCATCTCCATCCATTCGTATTGCCGAGCCACTGCATTCCAGTCCAGGGAGTGCTGTTGGTATTACTATTTGGGCATTATTGGTGGTAGGAGTAACAAAGTGTTCAAGGCAAATAACATTTATGCCCTCTAAATTTCTCATCAGGGATGGGGGCAGATTTGAGAGGGGGTCTGAGCCTATAATTAACACACAGTCAGGAAGACGCTTTCTCACCTGCTCTAGGAAAGAAAACTC
>CAYWDP010000019.1:0-21173 GCA_964457045.1 uncultured Dehalococcoidia bacterium | reverse complement strand
ACCTTGGGATATGCCGGGAAAATCTTAAGGGTGGACTTGTCCTCAGGAAGCACTGCCGAGGTTTCCACTCTGGACTATGCTAGCTTTCTTGGGGGAAGAGGCATCGCGGCCAAGATCTATTGGGATGAGGTGTCACCCAAGATGAATGCCTTTGATGCGGATAACAGGCTGATATTTGCCACCGGTCCCTTAGCTGGACTGCCTGTATTGGGCAGCTCAAGATGGACAGTTTGCGGGAAATCCCCCGCCCCCACCCCAGAACACTTCTGCTACGGCAATCTGGGAGGGAGATGGGGGGCTGAGCTGAAGTTTGCCGGCTATGATGCTATCGCGGTTCAAGGGAAATCGGAGAGGCCCGTCTACCTTTTCCTTCACGATAAAACCGCTGAATTGAAGGACGCCTCTGCTCTCTGGGGCAAGGGCTCCATTGAGACCAGAGAAGTCCTGAAGAGCGAGCTGGGAAACTCAGCTAGAGTAGTAGCCATTGGTCCCGCCGGTGAGAATATGGCGACTATGGCTAGCCTCCTGGCCGACAACGATGCCAGTGGCTCAGGTGGTTTAGGAGCCGTTATGGGTTCCAAGAATCTGAAGGCTATCGTGGCAAAGGGCACTGAGAGGAGAGTGAAAGTCGCCCAACCGGAAAGGCTACGAGAGCTAACTAGGTACTTCCGTGAATTGGGGAAAGGCGTCTTCATAGCGTGGGGAACAGATTACCTAGTAACCGATCCCAAAATGAAGAAGGAACCCTGCTACGGCTGCCTGGGCAACTGCCTCAGAAGAACCTATGAGGCAGAAGATGGGAAGAAGGGGAAGTTTATGTGCCAGTCAGCCGTTTTTTATCAACTTTGGGCGGAGAGATACTATGGAGGACAGAATGAGGTCCCCTTTTATGCTACTAAGCTCTGTGATGAGTATGGGCTCGATACATGGGCTATAGATGTGATGATAGCCTGGATCAATAGATGCTACAAAGCCGGTATCTTAACTGACGAAAACGCTGATATCCCTATATCAAAATTGGGAAGTCTGGAGTTTATAGAGACCCTGGTGAGAAAGGTCTCCCTCCGAGAGGGCTTCGGAGACATTCTGGCTCAGGGGGTAGGGAAGGCTGCTGATTCGGTGGGGCCCGAAGCGATAAGGCAAATTAGATACAGTGACCCATACGAACCCAGACTGTATATTACCACCGCACTTCTATGGGCTATGGAGCCAAGAGAGCCCATACATCAACTCCATGAGGTGGGCCTACCTGTGGCCCAATGGGTGAGCTGGGCCAAAAAGATTAAAGGTGCCTACGTTTCCACCGATGTACTGCGCGCCATAGCCAGGAGGTTTTGGGGAGGCGAGATAGCCGCTGATTTCTCCACCTACGAGGGGAAAGCCATGGCAGCCAAAAGGATTCAGGATCGAGAGTATGCAAAGGAGTGTCTCATTCTTTGTGACTGGCTATGGCCTATCATGGACATTAAATATTCTGAGGATCACGTGGGAGATCCCACCCTGGAAAGCAAGATCCTTTCCGCCGTTACCGGGAATGAGGTAGATGAGGAGGGTCTTTACAGAATAGGTGAGAGGGTCTTTAATCTACAGAGAGCTATACTTGTCAGGGAAGGTCGTAAGGGGAGAGAAGACGACAAACTTCCCGATGATTGGCATACTATGCCATTAAAAAGGAACCCTACGAACATTGAATGCCTGGTACCGGGGGAAGGAGGGGAGGTAATATCTCGAAAGGGCACAGTAGTTGATAGGGAAGAATTCGAGAAGATGAAAGACGAATATTATCAGCTCAGGCAATGGGATGTAGCCACTGGTCTTCAAACCAAGGCGAAGCTTGAGGAGCTAGGGCTAGAGGATGTTGCCCGAGACTTAGGGCAGAGAGGACTTATAGTAGAAACAAGGAAGTAGAGCAGGCTGTCTAAAAAGTTCCCCCTTGTAGGGGAGGAGCTTGTCCTCTCCCAATTTGCGGGAGCCCACAAGGGGCGGGGACAAACACTCCTACAGAGGTTTTTGGACAGCCTCAGAGAGATTGTTGAAAAGCCCATCATCCTGTAGGGACAGACCTTTAGGTCTGTCCAGCGCTCGGACTCCGATTTATCGGAGTCCCTACGTTTTTCAACGCTCTCGAAGTAGAGGACATTGACTTCTTCTATCCGCTTATCCTTCCATTATTGAGATGGATAATTCTGTTAGCTTTCTTGGCCACCTTTATGTCATGTGTTACGATTATAAGATAGGAATAAGATTATGTAGTTGAAAGATGAACCCAACCTTCTCCGCCCTAAAACGGTTTAGGTTGGTAACCTTAGATATGTCCACACCTTCTACAAATACTTTGCCCCTGGTTGGATTATCCAGGGCACCAATCATGTTGAGCAGGGTCGTCTTCCCACTCCCTGATGGTCCCAGGATAGAAACAAATTCACCTTCCTCCACCCATAGATTAACCTCTTCCAGAGCAGTGATTTTGCCCTTCAGGTAAGTCTTACTCAGTCCCTCGGTTTGCACCATAACTCTATTCATGACGCAATGCCTCTGCCGGGGATAAACGAAAGGCTCTATAAGCAGGGAATGCCCCTCCAAGAAAGCCAAGAAGCAAGGCTACAGCCAAACCAATAAGAAAAGAATCACCACTAAAAGAGGGACTGATAAAACCCTTTACACTGGGAAGGGAGGTAATCGCCCAGACAGCGCCCATCCCAAGAAGGCTGCCAATGACAAACCCTACCAGACTCAGCAGGAGAGACTCACTAAGAATCATCCTCAGAACCTTGAATCGGCTCCAACCCACCGCCTTCAGAATTCCGATTTCCCTAGTTCGCTCCGAAACCGACATTGACATAGTATTCACCACTCCTATACACCCCATAATTACAGCAATTAAAGAGAGCACTCAGGCGGAGGTATTTACAAACTCCACACTAGAGGAGGTTTCCAAAAGGTGGGGGGAGGGTATGACCTTCAGATAGCGCTTTTTGGATTCTATCTGCTCGATTACCTTTTCTTCCTTTGCTTCGGGCAGCAAATAAATAGCAATCAGCGTCACCTTTCCCTCCCGCCCGGTCACCTCCTGAGCCTCTTCGAGGGAGACTATCCCGCCACTATCGAGATAAATGTTCCCTGTCTCATAGATGCCTGCCACCATGAACTCTTCCCCTGATTCCAATCTCAGCATGCTTCCTACCTGGAGATCGAGGTTATCTTTAGCAATTTTCCCTAATCCTACTTCACCTCGATTCTGGATATGCCTTCCTCTTACAATCTGTTGCTCGTCCAGATACAACTCCCTATCCTCAGGACGGACTCCGAAAAGGTTAAAAGAAGGTATCCCAGGAAGGCTGAGAGTTGCCAGCAGGAATCCTGTAGCCCTTTCCACTCCCTCGTATCCCTCGATATCTTTGACGCAGGATTCGGGAATTGAACCTCCTATGGGACCAGCAAGCCCTCTCTGGGTAGCTACTAGGTCTGCTTGAGTTATTTCCGCGGTCACACCAAGCTCCTCCTTGAGGTTAGTGGCTAAAGCGAAGATGGCGATGATAACCGCAATGCTAATACCAATGCCTATAGCCGTGAGTAGGCTTCTGGTGCGACGTGCCCATATATTCCTTACTATTAAAAAAAGGGCATCTTTTCTGGAAGCTACTAAAAATTATGGGGTGGTCTTCAGAACCTCTCCCACCCCATAATTATAGAGAACAAAAGCCCAGAATTGAAGGTTACGCCACTGCCCGGCGGCGTCGGAGTAATATCACTGCCACTATAGCGGCTACTACTATTACCCCACCAATAATACCACCGATTAGGGCCCAATTTGCCCCAGCTTCAGAAGTCACTATGAAGCTATCACTTAATCCATCAATCTCAACGCTATAGGTTCCAGCGACACCCTTGGTCACTGTAAAGCTTACCATCTCCGAAGCACCACCTGCCAGGGGCATCTCCTTAGTATCCACTACCTCACCATCGAGTTTCAGCGATACTGTATAGGTGCCTGTGGCTACGCTGGTATTGGTTACTGTGGCTGTAATAGTCACGCTCTCCCCAATCTTAGCCTTACTCGGGCTGATGGTGAGGTCACTTATTACGAAGGCTGTAGCTAAAGGAGATACTGCTACTAAGCCGAAAGTTGATAAGCCACCTTCATAGGTGCCCACGAATACCGCATAGTTACCCTCATAGCCCGTGAACTCTGTGGATAGTACCTCCTTTGTTCCATCACTGATACGGAATATCTTGATATCGTCTAGGTCATAATTATCTGCCCAAGTCCTGCTGACCTTCATAGTGATAGTAGCTGCACCGATATCCTCGGCGGTGAGATTAGCCTTATCCACCTCAATCACATAAGCCACATCTACTATAGATACCCCAGCGTCTGTAGCTGCCAGCTCAAATCCCGAGATGATATCGTCAGCGGGCTCCTTCACCACTGTTATCCTTAGACTGGCACCGCCAGCCTCTGGTAAGCTCTTAACGTCCACCTCCATACTCACAGCAGTGTTACCTACATCGGGATCCACGTCGCTGAAGTCTACAATGTACTTAGGAGTCTTTAACAAGCCCTGCTTCACCACCAGAACGTCTACCGGTGTATCTGCCTTCAACTCTGCCTCTTCTAACATCAGCGGCACTAGATAAAGGGCTCCAGCCATAGTCACCCCGTCTTCTATCACTGTGCTAGAGAACCCCAGAGCCCACTTTAGCGGGAGATAGCCAGTGAATTCCTCAAACTGGGCTTGTTCCTCCTCAGTCATTTCCTCCGTAGGTATCAATGAGACTATCATATCTGCTATTTGGTTGAGGCTTATGTATCCCAGAGCTACCCTGGTGGGAGGTAAGAGAGATAGCACCCCCTGATACTCCTCGGCTTCATCCAGTGACGGCGTAGTCCCGTTTTTAGCCCTGACCGCTTTAGAAAGGGCATCGGTAGTGGAGCCAATAACCAGATAGTGAGTAGTACCCACATCAAGGAAAAGGTAGCCTGGAGAAACTGTCCCTGCCGGCATACCAGGATGGGTAATTAGCGTTGCATCAACGCCTTCAATAGTGGTTGGCTCCGTTCCCAATCCACCTCCTATAACAATGTTTATGGCAGTGAATATTACCTGCAGCTTAGTTGCTACTGCATCGGTATCTGCTACCTCAAGTAGAATCAGGATCTCAGGAACAAACGGCTGCTCATCTTGGGGGATGGTGAAGGGCAAAATAGCAAGGGCGCACTCACCATCCATCCAGCCGAAGATATTCTGGCTCAAATTGAATCCTAGCCCTTCGGGTGGAGGAGACTGGACCATGTTGAGCATCTCCTGGAAAGATATTGCCCACTCTTCACCTTCAGACACTCCTTCCTCAACTTTATCGAGTATATACTCCCAGCCAGCATTGAGGTTCTGCTCTGAGAAGAAGAACAGCGCATCCTCGGGGATGAGGTTGGCACTCTTGAGAAGGTCCGGCTCAGTGGTGGGCACCTCCACTCCCTCAGGAACAGGATAATAGAGGCTCCAGATCAGCCCCACATCAGTGAGGTAAGCTGAGGCAGCAATGAAGTCAGGCATCCAGAAGACAGGGATGTATAAAACCCACTCGGAATCTATTGGTATGGGAGGGATAACGCCATCGGGGTATGCTTCCAGGAATATATCCTTCACCGCACAGTAGAACATCCCCACCCGCTCTGAAGGCAGGTTAGCCTGAGCTTCCTGGAAATTGGTGGTCCCAGCGAGGGAAGCAGTGGGATTTGGAGACAAAATAAGGTCCAAGCTGCTCTCAAGAAAGGCTTGATTATTAGACCACATGATGTATTCCTCAGGGAAAGCCAAATACACATCCGCATCTGGAGCATAGAGAATATCTATCCCGTGGTAATCACCCGAAGGTCCCGTAGGGGGATCCTGCCTCATGATAATAGGCATCATCTTGTCGAAGAAGAAAGCCTCCGAGGCATCCTCATTCATAGTGCCAACAAAGAGAATCATTTCTGGCTCTGCATATGGTTCTTCCCATGTAGTAGGAACCAGATTACGCATCCCCATTGCTATTTCCGGTCCCAGCCAGGGGAGGACATCCTCCATAATATCGATGTCGCTTTCTGTTTCAATCTGACTAATCAATTCTCCCCATTTGGCTTGCACATTGGGGTCTTGCCACCAGTTATTCACCAGCGTCAAGAATTTGGTCAGTTGGTCGCCACTGAGGTCCAGGTTGATAGTGAAGTAAAGGTCAGTATCGGGGGGCAGGAACTCAGCAATTTGCTCTCCTTCGTGTTGAGCTAAAGTCGGGGTGGGGAGGCCTAACCCCATCAGACTCACTAGAAGCGACATTATTACTAAGATAGATAACGTTCGCCAGGGTATCGATCGCTGAAAATTCTTTAGTCGCTGAGGTCTCAGGTGGTGAAAAGAAATAACTTTTTTAAGAGAATTCATTTCTCCTCTTCAACAAGAAGTCTGTTACGAATATAATAGATTCGATTCAAGGTTGTCAATGCTCTACGGGAAATGTTTGACGCAGTGCAGTAGCATCAACTAAACTAGGCAAGAAGAAATGGAGCGCTATCCCCTTATTAGTGAGGTTTCCACCCCGCTGAATGCTGCTGAAGCCTTCGAGCTTTTTCACCAGCGCCCCTTCAGCTTCTTCCTCGATAGTGGTATGGACCCCGAGAATTTGGGGCGCTATTCTTTCATTGGCAGCGACCCCTTCCTGGTGCTGAAAAGCCGTGGTAACGAAATCGCCTTCCTTGATCCAAAGGAAGGGGAGAGCAAAAGAGGCAATCCCTTTGAGGCTTTAGATGAATTATTGAAGGAGTACACTATAGAGCCCTGCCCCTCCCCCACCCCGTTCGTAGGCGGAGTAGTGGGCTACTTCAGCTATGACCTTTGTCACTTTATCGAGCGTCTTCCCTCTACGGCTGTCGATGACCTTCAGCTCCCTGAGTGCTACCTGGCTTTCTATGACCTAGTCCTCACCTTTGACCACCTGGAGGGGAAGACCTATATCGCCTCCAGTGGCTTCCCAGAACAAGAGGAGGAGAAAAGGTTAAAAAGAGCCGCTGAGCGCCTCCAAGAGGTGAAGGAAAGGCTGCTAACCAGACCTTCGCCCCCTACTAAAGAGCCTATCCCTTCAAGGAACAACAGGGCATTGGGGATAACCCTGCGGTCCAACTTTAGCCGTCAGGAATACCTTAAGGCGGTAGAGGCTGCCAGAGAACATATCGCTGCCGGAGATATTTTCCAGGTTAATCTTTCTCAGAGGTTTGAAGCAGGGTTACCCATCCCCCCCTATGAGCTCTATCGACACCTGCGACATATCAATCCTGCCCCTTTCGCCGCTTACCTCAACTTGGACGAGGTAACTGTTCTCAGTGCTTCTCCAGAGAGATTCCTTAAACTCCGGGGTGATCTGGTAGAGACACGCCCAATGAAAGGCACTCGCCCTCGGGGAAACTCTGCATCTGAGGATGAGGCTCTAGCGAGGGAACTGCAAAATAGCATTAAGGACAAGGCTGAGAATGTTATGATTGTTGACCTAGAAAGGAATGACCTGGGGAAGGTCTGCCGCTTCGGCACAGTACAAGTAAGGGAATTGTGGACTCTGGAGAAGTATGCTACTGTGTTTCAACTTACCTCTACCGTGGAAGGAAGACTGCGTCAGGGGGAAAATAGAATTGACTTACTGAAAGCCTGTTTCCCCGGTGGCTCTATTACCGGTGCCCCTAAGGTGAGAGCCATGGAGATTATTGATGAACTGGAGCCTACCAAACGAAGCATTTATACCGGCTCCATTGGTTATTTAAGCTTTAGCGGTGAAATGGACCTTAACATCGTCATTCGCACTATCTTAGTCAAGAATGAGAAGGCATATCTTCAAGTAGGCGGAGGCATCGTTTATGACTCCGCCCCCGAGGCAGAATACCAGGAGACCCTGGATAAAGCTAAAGCGCTGTTTCAGGCTTTAAGCCTGTCACCTCAGTTGGCGGTGGTAGCATGATCCTCATCATCGATAATTACGATTCCTTCGTCTATAACCTTGCCCAGTATGTAGGCGAGTTAGGATGGGAACCTCTGGTCTACCGCAATGACCGTGTTACTCCTGAGGAGATAGAGAAGTTAGTGCCTACCCATATTATCATCTCCCCGGGACCAGGCACCCCACTGGATGCAGGGATTTCCAATGATGTGGTGCGATACTTTGCTGGCAAGATACCCCTTTTAGGTGTCTGCCTGGGTCATCAATGTATCGGCTATGTTTATGGTGGAGTCGTCATTCGCCATACCCCCACACATGGCAAGACCTCCCTTATCTATCACGATGGCAAGACCATCTTCTCCGGTCTCCCCAATCCCCTCGAAGCTGGGCGCTACCACTCACTAATCATCAAGTCAGAAACTGTACCCCCCTGCCTTGAAATTTCGGCGCACACGGCAACTGGGGAGATTATGGGGCTGCGCCACAGGGATTATGTGGTAGAGGGGGTTCAGTTTCATCCCGAATCCATCCTCACTGCCTCCGGGCATAGCCTGCTGAAGAATTTCCTAGCTTTATCCTCCCCTGTTTGGAATCTAAATGAGAGGGATTATAAGGGAAAGATGTAGCGCGAGAAGCCTTAGCCTTGTTTAAGCCTAAAAATGCCTCTTGTAGGGGAGGGGCTTGTCCCCTCCCGATTTACGGGAGCCCACAAGGGGCGGGGACAAACACTCCTAGAGAGGTTCTTGAACACTCTGGGAGGGGCCGCGCTACGAATTTGGAAGTGAGGGCGCTTTGGCGAATCGGAACGCAACAAAAGGGGACTAGGGACAAGCTAGTGGAGGAAATCGTCTATCTTAATGGCTCTCTCATGTCCCTCTCCCAAGCCAAGCTATCGCCTTTGGATTACGGCCTCCTCTATGGCTATGGGTTATTTGAAACCATGCGTGCCTACTCCGGGCGTATCTTCCGTCTGGAAAAACACCTTGCCCGACTTTCCCGCTCAGCCAAGTTGTTGGGAATAGATCTAGAGAGTATCCCTGACTTAGAGAAAGCCCTCTATAATACCCTCCAGGCTAACAATCTATCCAATGCCCGCATCAGACTCACTCTTTCTGGCGGCGAGGGGGAGCCAGTTCCAGACCTTCTTCCCCAAAACCCCACTGTGATCATTGTAGCCAGAAGCTATACCCCTTATCCTCATCAAGTCTATGAGCAGGGGTTCAAAGCCATAGTCTCTCGTATTCGGCGGAATACCCAGTCGCCTACTTCAGTAGTAAAGTCGCTGAATTACCTCGATAACCTGCTGGCTCGACAAGAAGCCAAACTAGCCGGTGCTGACGAGGCTATCCTGCTTAATGAGCAAGGCTTCCTGGCTGAAGGCAGCACCAGCAACATCTTCCTAGTCTCAAATAATACCTTGCTTACCCCAAGCGAGGATAGTGGAATTCTGCCCGGAATTACCCGGGAGGTGATCCTGGAATTGGCCCCCTCCTTGGGTATGAAGACGATAGAACGAAAAATAGCCTTAAAAGAACTCCTTCAAGCCGATGAAGCCTTTTTCACCAACTCGCTTATCGAGATAATGCCCCTCACTCAGGTCAGTGGGCAAGATATAGGCTCAGGAAGAGCAGGTAAGGCAACTCATCGGCTTATGACTGCTTACAAAGAGCTAGTGGAATGAATAAGCCACTGGTCACATTGCCTGGTAGGTAGGGGTCTGGTATCTTTGGAGAAATAGAAGCATCATGAAGGTAGGATTAGTTTACGAGCCCATCTACTTAGAGCATGATACCGGGCAGCATGTAGAGAATGCCCGAAGAGTGGAAGAGACTATAGAGTTGCTGGAAGAAAGCGGGGTTAAGCAGCAACTTGTTGAGGTTCACCCCCAGCCAGTCTCAGTGGAGGAACTGTCACTGGTGCACTCAGTGGAATACGTCTCACAAATCGAGAGTGCAGCTCGAGCTGGCGGGGGTTGGCTCGATGCTGATACGGTAATATCACCAGCTTCCCATAAGGTAGCCCTTTACGCTGCCGGTGGTACCATGGCAGCTACAGAGGCGGTGATGAGGGGGGAAGTAGATAATGCCTTCGCTTTGGTCAGACCGCCAGGACACCACGCCACGCAGAGAAGAGCCATGGGTTTCTGCCTGTTTAATAACATTGCTGTCGCCGCAAAGCAGACCATGAAAAATCATCACCTCGACCGCGTCCTTATTGTCGACTTCGATGTACACCATGGTAACGGTACTCAAGAGGCTTTCTATAATGACCCCAAGGTGCTCTATTTCTCCACCCATCAGTATCCCTTTTACCCCGGGACAGGGAGAATCGAGGAGGTTGGGGCAGGGGAAGGAGAGGGAGCCACAGTTAATGTGCCCCTCCCGGCTTGGTGTGGTGACGAGGAATATCTACAAGTGTTCCAGCAAGTCCTTGTCCCCGTAGCTCACCGCTTCCAACCCCAAATTATTCTGGTTTCAGCAGGATATGACCCCCACTGGGCAGACCAAATCTCTTTAATGCAAGTAAGTATTGGTGGCTTTGCCCAGATGGTGAGGATACTAAAGGAACTGGCTTCAGAGTTATGCCACAGTCGGCTGGTTTTTACATTGGAGGGCGGCTACCATGCCTTAGCCCTAGCTCACTCCATAAAGGCAACACTGGAGGTGCTTCTTGGTAAACTTGAGGTGGATGATCCCTTGGGCAAGCCAATCTACACCAGGAGAGCATCAGAGGTTGAAGAAATTATTCAACAAGTGAAAAGGGCGCATAGACTGAGTTAGCGCCAGTTATCCCCAGTTTAAGAATTTTTAGCCCCTAGTTTAGCTTAGCGTCTCTGGATAAATATGGCTACTTCAGGGTTATCAGGATCCTTTTCCTAGGGCTGAGACTTGGCCTCGGCTGAGCCCTGAATCTCTTGAGAAAGCCACCTTTTGCTGGGGGCTGCTCCCCCTCCTCCTCTACTTTTTCTACATTGGGTATACTCCTTAGCTTATGCAGGAGAATGGCCAGCGGGGAAGGCTGTAGCAGGACTGTGACACTGGTGCCCCATCCCTGAGAGCCAATCGTTTGTCGGATGCTGGCACCAAGCCCCTTCTCTACCCGGCTAATGAATCTCAACACCTGGGCAGTCTCAGCAGGCGGAGGTATGACCAGATCAACCTCTTCAATAAGCCCACCACGCTCCTCTAGAGGGCGCTTACTCTGATAAACCTGCCTGATGGCCTGGGTAAGTTCCGCGCACTTTGCGTCTTTGAGAAGGTAGCCGTCTGCCCCAGCTTCGATGCTTTCAGCGAGGTACTCCTCATACAAGGTTAACATAAGTACCTTGCAAGCTGGCTTCCTCTCCTTCAGCACTCGGGTAGCCTCAACCCCATTCACTCCAGGCATCTTGACATCCATAAGGACAACGTCTGGAGAAAGCATTTCCACCTGGGAATAGGCTTCCTCAGCATCGGCAGCGTCGCCCACAACCTCTATATCCTCCTCAGACTCCAGCATGCGCCGTAACCCACGGCGCACAAGCTCATGATCATCAACCAAGAGTATTTTGATATCTTTCTTCATCTCATCCTCCTCTTCTAGTGAGTTTGAAAGTGCTTAGGCATTCACTTAGGTATTCACTTTGATACTCGTAGCTTCTGAATTCTCTTAGCTAGTGCACATGGACAATCTTCCTTTTACAGGCTTCCGCTACCGCCTCAGATCGATTGCGAGCACCTAATTTGTCGAAGATACGTTGCACATCCCTCTTAATGGTGGCTTCACTCAGAAAGAGCTGGATACTAATTTCCTTAGTGGTAGCACCATCGGCGATCAGTCGCAATATCTCCAATTCCCGCTCTGATAAATAAGGTCCCTCACTATCTTTAATCGAGTTAGCAAACTTAGAAAGTCCTTGATTGGGGGGTGAGCGACCTTGGTAAACTGCTCGTATAGCTCGAACAAGCTCATCTCGCTTAACGTCCTTGAGGAGGTAACCCACCGCCCCAGCTTCAATAGCTTGAGCCAGGTATTCATCATACATAGTTAGCATAATGATCTCACAAGCTGGCTGCTTTTCCTTCAGAAGTCGGGCAGTCTCGATCCCATCCCTCTCCGGCATCTTGATGTCCAGAAGGACGATGTCTGGAGAGAGCATTTCCATCTGGAAGAAGGCTTCCTCAGCATCAGCACAGTCGCCCACCACCTTTATATCCTCCTCCAACTCCAGCATGCGCCGCAACCCGTGACGAACGATCTCATGGTCATCGACTAAGAGTATTCTGATATCTTTACTCATCTTATCCTCCGTTCCCAGTGATCCCACAGCTGGAAGAAGGCACTAAACTATTAATATTCCTTTTTTCCTTCTTAACAATGTGCCCCCGGCTAGCAGACCTCCAGTAACCTGTTCCCTCTTTTTGCCCCTCCGACCTTGATTCTCTTCATATCGTATTACTTCGACAATGCATTCCGTAAGGCTAATTGGGCTTATGTAATCGAATAAATAGGGTCGATTTGATGAGCCTAATGGATCATGCAAGTTGAAACAGCAACTTACAGGCTTCAAAAGGTGGAGCTAAACAAAGAGAGACCCGCTAACGGGTCTCTTACAAGAAAGTTATTCTTTCTAGAGCAGTGCCAAAAGCACTAAACCAGCTTTCTTTTATAGGCTTCCGCTACTGCCTCAGATCGATTGCGAACACCCAATTTGTCGAAGATACGTTGCACATCTCTTTTAACGGTAGCCTCACTCAGAAAAAGCTGGTCACCAATTTCCTTGGTAGTAGCACCATTAGCGATCAGATGCAATATCGCCAATTCCCGTTCTGACAAATAGGATCGCTCCGCACCTCTAATCAAAGTAGCGAATTCAGTGAAGAATTCTCGACTGAGGGGACTGAGGGGTGCTCTACCCCGCTGAACCGCTCGGATAGCTCGAACAAGCTCATCTCGCTTAACGTCCTTGAGGAGGTAGCCCACTGCACCAGCTTCGATGGCTTCAGCGATATACTCCTCATATAGGGTTAACATGATGATATTACAAGCTGGCTGTTTTTCCTTTAGCCTTCGGGTAGCCTCAATCCCATCCCTCTCAGGCATCTTAATATCCATAAGGACGATGTCTGGTGAGAGCAATTCTGCCTGGGTGAGTGCATCTTCAACAGTGGCAGCTTCGCCAACCACCTCTATGTCCTCCTCAAGCTCCAGCATGCGCCGTAGCCCCTCGCGGATAATTTGCTGGTCATCAACCAAAAGCACTCGGATAGCTGGCATGACCTTTCCCTCCCACCTGTTTAGGGTTCTTGTATATTGTGCTCATCAGCTTCAAGGCTACTCTCTATCGTAGGCGGGGCAATAGGAATTGTCAAGCTGATGCTGGTCCCCGCTCCCGGTCTTGTCCCTATCCTCAGGGTACCCCCCAGCATGGTGACCCTCTCACTCATGCCTAGCAAGCCCATATGCCCTACTGATACCGCGCTCCTCATTGTTTTGGAAAGATTAAACCCCTTGCCATTGTCGCTGACCTCAACAGAGACGTTTTCTGGTTCGAACTGTATGCGGAGAATTGCTACGCTGGCTTCAGAGTGCTTTCGAACGTTAGTAAGAGCCTCCTGGACCACACGGTAGATAGCCACCTCGGTGCTTCCAGGAAGTCGGACTGGGTCACCTGTGGTTTCAAGGTGATAAGCGATGCCATCGGGTTTCAACCCCTCGAGAGCTTGCCGTAAGGCATGAACAAGCCCCAGTTCATCTAAAGCCGGTGGATGGAGACCAGCCATCACCCGGCGCATCTCTTTCACGCTTCTATCAAGGGTAGCCTCAATCTCAGCAAGCTCGCTCTGAGCCTCACTGTTATTGCCGGTTTTTGAGAGTAGTGCACGACAGGTCTGCAGCTGATAGGAGACACCTACCAGCCACTGAGCCACGCTATCATGAAGTTCCACGGAAATCCTCTTTCGCTCGTCTTCCTGGGCTTGAACCGTCTTTGCCAAGAGTTGCTCCACGCGGCGCTGCTGCTCCTTAAGGTTATCAAGCATCATGGCATTTTCTATAACCATGGCTGCCTCAGAGGTCATGGTGGTAAGTAGGTCAATATCCTCACTGGAGTAAGGGACATCCGAGTGCTTTCTACTCAGCGCCAGGATGCCAACGAGGTTGCCCTTTCTCATTATGGGGCAGAATACCTCCAGTTCCAAGGTATCGAGCTCTTTTATCTCTGTTTTCCAAAGGCTTTTAAATTCGGGAAGGATATCTATGCGCTCTCGGTTAAGAACTTCCCCCTCCCTGGCAAGCCAAGCTACAATGGGATTGTCCCTCCTTAGCCTCATTGTGACGTCTGATTCTTTCCTTGCCGGTTGAACAAACCGGGTGATGAAGTCATCGCTCTCAGCCTCCGGTAGGAGGAGGAAGGCTCGCTTGGCGTGCAGGGCTCTGGTTATGGGGTACAACATGTTCACCGCTAATTCCTCTAGATTGAGAACATTGCTCATACGCTGGCTGAAGGTGAGTAAGGTTTGGCGGTAATCGTAGGTTCCTCTGTAGAAGAGTCTGTCCACCCATCGCTGGATGGCATCTTTAAAGGGTTGGAATATTATAGCGAATAATAGTGCCAATCCAGCGGCCGCTCCGAGTGCAGTGTAACCTGTCCAAGTATGAAAGTAGCTGTATAGAGAAAAAAGCAGAACCAAATATGTGGTAGTTAGACCAGCGGTCAAGACCGAGTATACCAGCCCTTTCCGTATAACTACTCTAATATCCAGGAGCTGGTACTTTACGATAGCATAGGTAATGAAGAGAGCATTGAAAAGGTTGCCAAAATGGTCTATAGGGTATTTTGACGAGGAAGACGAGACATTGGAAAAGAGGAATAGCAGCATAATACTAAAGCCGATTAGTAGATATACTGTCCTGTTGCGTTCTACGTAGTCGCTGGTACTCCTATAGTGGCGCACTAGTATGAGTGCCGCCAGTCCAAAGAAGACCACACCTGCGGGTACGTTAATTAGATAAAGTAATGATGTACCTCTGTAATATAGCAGTCCATCAGCCACATAGGTGCTCTCTATGATATAGCCCAGGGCAGTGAGCAGAGCGAAGAGCACAATAGCCCCGTATCCAGCGAGCAATACCACTCTCATGGACTTCTGATTAGTGAAGGAACGGACGAAATGATAGTAAACAATCCATGTTGAGAAGAGAGCTATCAGCAGGACTGTATGCCATTGCAGGATGTGTTGTGGAAAGAAATCGGCATGGAGCATAAAGGAACTGAAGCTCCATACCATGGCCACACCAAGATAGAGTAGGAAAGAGTAACGTGCCCTTCTCCAAGTAGAATTTAGGGTGATTACAATTAGCACCACGTAGGCGACACAGCTAATCAGCGGAATCGTGGCATAAAAGTTCACTTGGTGTTTCCTTCTTGGGGGTTAATTAATATCATGGTGATTTCGGTGGACTGAACCGTCAGCACCTATCTGTTATCAATAGTTGTCTCTCTTTACCTCCCTGGAATTTGAGGCTCCGGTATCCGCCTTTTGTATGATGCCAACATAACCGCCACCTAAGGCTAATAAGCAGCCTATAACTGCAAATTATAAAGGCTAACCATTGAAGCATAATCCTTCTATATTGGGCAATAATTATGTCCCCTGGTTTGGGATTTGTCAAGAGGGGGTTAAAATAAAAGCGGGTAGCCAGAGGCTACCCGCAAGGCTAGAGCAATCCGATACTACTTGGCGCTCACGGAATTCATCAGGGTATCGATGATGCCATCGGAGGGATTGATATGAGGGGGCTTCAGGTGGGCTAAATCAGCACCGGCGGCTCGCTGCCTCGAGATGTATTCCTGAAAGGCACCGTTACTCAGCAGGGTAACCTTCAATGGCTTCAGCCGTAGCACAGTCTCCACATCAGCATAATCGCCGTCTAGCTTTCGGAGCTGCTCATGTATAGCCGCAGCCAGTTGCTCCTCATCTCTCCCGTCACCATTTTCCTTAAGCTCAAGATACAGACGCACCACCGGTTCTTCCTGTGCTTCCCTCCGCGCTGTCCAGTCTTGATAGGCTACCCCAGAGTTCTCCAAGGCTTGCCAGATTGTTTTCTCGGTCAGCCCGGCAAAACCAGCGATGTCAATAAGATCATCGGCCCGCCTATCGAACGTCATCTGGGGAATATCTATACCGAGCTCTTCATTGCGCAGGGAGGTTATCTTGATCATATCGCCAAGCCTATATCTAACAAAGGGGCCACCATGAAAATTAGTGACCACTACCTCATACTTCTCCCCGGCCTTTACCTCGTCGAGCAAAACCGTAGATGCCTGATAAGTTGGCTCCTTTTTCAATCTGAGATGCTCCCTTTCGGGGATAAACTCCAGGAAATTGAAATGGGGGATAAAGGTCATGCCCTGATAGTCCCAGGTCTGCATAGCTATGAAATTAGCCTCAGTAGCGGCGTATACGTCTAAAGGATACCTCCCCCATAGGTGTTCGATTTTCTCCTTATAGATGGCGTTATCCGTGCCAGCCGATACCACCCCCTTAAGTGACCACAGGTCTTTGGGCATCAAGGGACGCCGGGCCAACTTGCTCTTTAGCATCGCCTTTGTCAGCCGAAGGAGGATCTTTGGCTTGGAGAGCAAGGGGATTAGGCTTTTCACTCCTGTTCCCTTGCCGAACTGCTCCGCTACTGCTACCAACACGCTAGGTATTCCGTAGAAAATGTCCAGCCCTTCAGACAAAGCTAGTTGAAAGCCTCGCCTTATCCTCTCCTCAAAGGACATCAATTCAGCTTCCTCCATAGGAGGTAAGAAATCAACACAAAGTTCCTCCGCCGCTTTCTGCCCTAGTATACCTGAGATATAGGGCGGGGGAGCCAGACCATAGAGCACCTTGCAATGCTCCTCAATGGGAACATTCCCTCTTTCTTTACCAGTGCAAAAGATGAATATGGCAAATAACGTTTCCCCCAACTCTTGATACATCCTCTCGCTGATGGGGGCCCACTTGCAGGGGAACTCCGCAGACCTGCCTGAGGTGCGCTGCCAAACGGCAGGCTTCTCGGGTAGGACATCCTCCCTTTTCTCTAGAAGATAAGGAGCATAATCGGCATATGTGGTGAGGGGCACCTGCCGCTGGAATTCCTCCACGCTGCTTGGTTCAGCTCCCCGCATTACCTTCCGCCCCAGCTCACACCCCCTTAGAGACTCTATCTGCTCCAATAACAACCGCCGCTGGATGGTCATAAATTGCTCCATGCTCAGGTCAATGAAACCACAACACAATTGCCAGAGTTCTTCCTTCTTACCTTGTCTCAGGAGTTCGATTGCCTTTGACATTTTAACCCCTCCCTTCTTGAAACTCGCTCTCAGTCCTTGGTTGCCTTAGGGTTCTGAGGCAAGCGCTGATACTTCTCCTGCTGGGAATCAACATAGGCGTTTCCCGCCGGTAGTCGTCATAGTCCTTAAACATCTTGCCAAAGAAGAATTTATCTTGGATAATTACGTGCAAGATATCCATGGCCAACCATATAGGTGAGGCAATCAGCAATAGCTTCGACTTGGAAACAAGAATAAGGGAGACCAGCAATAGGGCATACCAGGATACTCCGGGGTGGCGCACCAGAGCATAAGTCCCTGTCCTTATTAGCCTGTCCCCTACACCGGGGGCGACATAGGTCTTACGGAAAGGGAGATTAATGAACAGGGAGTAGACCAGGAGCGGGACGGATACGGAGAGAAGAGCCCACCCCAACCAGGTTAGCCATCTAGGTAAAGCCAATCGCTCGGATTCGAGGCACGCCATCAAAGTGGCGTAGCTTATTAGCGCCACAATCACAATGCCCACACCCTGCTTCGCCCCCGGAATCCTTTTCAGGGAAACCACATCAAAAAGGTATGCCAATAGGAAGCCGAGTACACCAATAGTTATGTAACCCATGGCATCTACTTTGGCATATTCTTAGCGCCTTGGGAAGTGATTATGTTCTAGAACATTGTTCCATTACCTTCACAGGGGCACCAGGAGAAATTATGAACTAGTCGATAGGGGACCGCTTCACTTAAGGAGGATGTAAAGGGTCGGAAACAAACGCTCCTACACCCTCATCGACAGGCAGATTAAAACGCAGTGAAGAAAGGCAAAGGAAAAGCCCCCTTTGGAAGGGGGCTTGGATTAATTTGAAACCAGGCTGAAGGCTCTTAAGCTAAGGAGGGGCAACCGCCGGTGACATCACCTCTGCTTAGTTTCCGACGCTTCCTCCTCTTCTGGAACTTGGAAGGGCTTCCCCACTCCCTTTAACCTCTGGCTCAGGTCTTCAAGGTCGCCCTTCGTTGGCTGTTTACCTAGCTCAAGTCCATAGCTAACAACAAATTCCAAGAAGTTCCGCATGAGGTCTTTGATGCCTTGTTCAAACTCAAGGAGTGCATCCTTTGTTACATAGCGCTCCTCTTTAGAAACTTGCTTCAAGAGGTCTTTAATGTCCTGTTCAAAATCATAGAACGTTTCTTTCGTCACATAGCGCTCATCTTCCGAGACCTGCTTTAATTGGTTATTAATCAAGAAATCGATGAACTCTGCTTGGCTCATATCGCCTCGATTCTCATCGATCTTTTTAACCAGCTCAGCAGGCATAATTAGCATCCTTTTTTCAGGCATCTAGATACTCCTGCAATGAAATTTCCACTCAAGAAAGCTGAACAAATTAGCTTTCATCTCTCAAGTCAAGCATTTCCAGCAGGTTGTCAATAGTCCTCAACAGCCTGAGACCTTTTCTATTCACCTTGTATACAGTGACCGGGTTTCCCACCTTCGTTATCTCTATGAATTCGTGCTCGGTGAGAAATTGGAGGTACCGCTGTAGCTGGCGGTAACTCATGTTGGCACTGTACATGATCTCCGTCTTACCTGCTTGGCCTAGCCTCAGAATGTCAGCTATTACCTGGATATTAGACCTTCTATTGTTCATCCCTTCCATTTTGCCCTCACCAGCTATGCGCCAAAAGGCTCATCATTATGAGCCAAAAGGATGATATACCATCTGGTGGCACCTGTCAAGAGGTCATCACGAAAGTGTTGTTGTTACCTCTTAGTCAGTCAATTCCACCGACTAGAACGTTACCATATCTTAAAAAATCACATTGCCTAGTGAGTTGAGGTCTGGAATCATAATAGCAGGATACGACATACACTGGGGGACGACTCTCGACACTGCTGGCCAGAAATGATAAACAACTAGCGAGAAAAAGTAACTTACATCCTCTCTGGTGCACTCATGCCCATGAGATGGAGAGTCTTGGCAAAGACAATCTTAGCTGCCTCCACCAGCTTGAGCCGAGCTGGTGTTAGAGCTTTGTCCCTGGAGATGACCCGACACTGTTTGTAGAAGCTGTGAAAGAGGGTAGCTAGCTCTTGGGCGTAATAGGGAAGGTGATGAGGTTCGAAATTGCAGGCAACTATCTCTATCACCTCTGGTAGTTGAAGCATCTTTCGGAGGAGGGTTAGTTCCGGTTCGGTAACAAGCAGAGATACATCACCTTGGCTGTAGTCTATTCCCCTCTCTTGGGCAAGCCTGAGGATACTAGCAATGCGGGCATGAGCATATTGAACATAATAGACAGGGTTCTCCGCCGATTCTTTTTTGGCAAGTTCGAGGTCAAATTCCATCTGGCTATCAACCGAGCGGGAGAGAAGGATAAAGCGACAAGCATCAGCACCCACCTCCTCCACCAAATCTCGAAGGGTAATGATTTCCCCGCTGCGTTTAGATATCCGGAGTTCAGCATCACCACGCTTTAGAGTAACCATCTGGGTGATAATAACTTGAAGCCTGCTGGGATCGATGCCTAAGGCACTCACCACTGCTTTCATTCGAGGAACATGCCCTTGGTGGTCAGCACCCCAGATATTGATCACCTTGTCGAATTTACGCTCCAGGAATTTATTGTAGTGATAGGCAATGTCGGAAGCGAAGTAAGTAGGCGCGCCACTGGCGCGCACTAGTACATTGTCCTTATCCTCTCCCATTTCAGAGGAGACAAACCATACTGCCCCCTCCTTTTCAGCCACGTAACCTCCCTGTCGCAATAAGGACATCGCCTTCTGATATTGTTCGCCCTCATAAAGGCTTTTCTCGCTGAACCAGACATCGAAGCTCACCCCCAGCAGCCCCAGGTCAGCTTTGATAGAGTCCAGGACTTTTTTCAGTCCTATCTTTCCTATCTCACCGATGGCCTGCTCATAAGGCAGGGTGAGGAAACCATCCCCTTTCTCAGCAATAATCTCCTTAGCCAATTCTATTACATAGCTACCGTGGTAGCCATCAGGGAGGATCTCAGCGGGGAGGTCAAAAGCTTGCTGATAGCGAGCATAAAGGGAGCGATAGAAAGCGTCCATCTGGGCGCCAGCATCATTAACATAGTACTCCTTTTCCACTGAGTAGCCAGCAGCGGCCAGAACATTGGCTAAGGTGCTGCCCAGGACAGCCCCCCGACCGTGACCCACATGGAGGGGGCCGGTGGGGTTAACACTCACAAATTCCAGTTGTACCCTTAAGCCTTTTCCTATCTCAAGGTTGCCATAATCTTCACCCGCCTGGAGAATAACTTCAACCTGCTGTGCTAACCAGTCTCTCCTCAAGGTGAAATTGATGAAACCTGGCGGTGCTACCTCGATCTTCTCGATCTCCCGAGTGGGGGCTATAAACTTAACCACCCTCTCAGCTATATCTAAGGGGTCGACTCTAGCAGTCCGAGCTAGTTTCAGAGGAAAACTGCAAGCGTAGTCGCCATAGATTAGGCTCTGGGGATGTTCCACAGTTATCTCAGGTAAAGCAACCCGGGGGAGCAAGCCCCTCTGCTGTGCCTCTACGGCAGCTTGTTCTAAAAGCTGGGCAATCTTATGTTTAAGCATATAACCCAATTAACATAGAATGCTGAAAAAGTCCTTCGGAAGCTTCTCAGCGGTCTCTATCATATTATAACAGGAGCAAACCACAATAAAAGTGCTTAAGCAACAAGAAACTAAAAGCTGGAGGGTAAAGAGAAACAAGCCAACCTCCAGCTTTTAGCCCAGCAGTCAAGCCTTTTCCCTGAGAGCTCCAAAATTTTGTAGTTGCCTGATTTATCAGGCTCCTATTGAGCTTGTCTGAAAACCCCAGCCTCAACTTCGCATCAAAAGTTTCTCTTTAGTAGGGTAGGCACAGAGACCCCAGCCTTCAGGCTGGGG
>CAYWDP010000018.1:0-21483 GCA_964457045.1 uncultured Dehalococcoidia bacterium | reverse complement strand
GGGACGACACGGAGTTCGTCCCCTACTTATACATATATTGACATAAATCTGGATTCGATTTACCCTCATCCTCCCTTAGGGTATAATGGCTCAGGCTAGGTAGCCCCTGCTGCCTTCACATTGCTTAAAATGAAGAGGACAGGTATCTTTTACCACTACCAAAGGGGTGAAAGGCTAAAGGGTTTCCCTTCAGCTTTGGGGGCTACTTTGAACAAAGAAGGCGTAGTTTTTTATGATGCCCTTTATCAGGAGAAGCTAGCCTATGGTGTGGAGCCAGTCAGGGAAGATCTACTCCTCAAGGTACATTCTAAGCGCATGATAGAAGGGATCAAGAAAAGCGGATATTATGAAGGAGCGCTGTATTCTGCTGGGGGGACTGTTCAGGCTGCAGAGAAGATTTTTCAGGGAGAGATAGAAAATGCTTTTGTCTTCACTGGGTTTGGAGACCATCATGCAGGCAGGGATTTCTTTGGTGGAGGCTGTTACTTTAATGGCGCCGCCTTAGCGATAGAGAATTCCAGGGCAAAATTTGGGATAAGGAGGTTTGCCATAGGAGATACTGATCCTCATCATGGGGATGGAACGTGGGATATCTTTAAGGGTGATGAGGAGGTGCTTTACCTTTGCTTCTGCTCCGGTAACCATCCCGAACAAAAGAATAAGGTGGATATTGGAATACCGTTTTATACCACAGATGAAGAATACCTTAAAAAAGTGGAGGAAAATCTTGTCCCTCGGGTTGTTGATTTCAAACCAGAGCTGATATTTTGGAATTTCGGGTATGATGGAACTCGGGGGGAGTATGGAGATATAGGTCTAACTAGGGATTGCCACCACAAACTAGCAGAGGTCTTTAAGACTGCTGCTGAGAGGGTTTGTAAAGGTAGACTGGTGGTGGTGCTTTGCGGTGGCAGCAGCAGAGAGGTGGCTACTTATACTATCCTAAGGATTATAGAATGTTTAGCTGGTGACGGAGATTGAAAGGGAATCCTTCTTTGAAAATAGTCTCCTTCGATATGAATGGAACCCTTACTGAGGATAGGTTCACTGAGCTTATTTGGGGTGAGGGTGTCCCCAGGCTATATTCCTTAGCGAAAAAGATCCCGCTTCAAGAGGCGAAGGAATATGTTTTCAGGGAATATGAAAGAGTGGGTGAGGAGAGAAAAGAGTGGTACGATATTAAATACTGGTTCAAGTTCTTTGGTCTGGGAAAGGACTGGAGGGGGCTGCTGAAAAGCTTCGAGCATGAAATAAAACCCTTCCCCGAAATACCTTCCGTTTTAAGAGAACTAAGCAAAGACCATAAACTGATCGTGACCACTAATGCCAGCGAAGAATTTACTGATATTGAGTTGGAGGCAGCCGGGCTTAAGGACTATTTCGACAACATCTTTTCTTCCACTTCTGACTTTGGTGAAGTGAAGAAGACACCTGATGTTTACTTGAAGGTATGCCAGATTCTTGACATAAAGCCTGAGGAAATGGCTCACGTTGGAGACCATCGCCTCTTCGATTTCACCGCGCCGCAGGAACTCGGTATTAGAGCTTTCTATCTCGATAGGCAGGGGAAGGAAAAGGGTGATTTCATTGTCCACAACTTGAGGGAATTCTGCGAGAAACTCCGTTCATGCTATTGAGTTGCTTTTGCCTCTTTCATTACAGCGTCCCTGCTGGGTTTCGAACTCTCAACCCACTGCTTAGAAGGTTGTTGCTTTTGCTTCTGGTCTCTCAAATACACTAAAAGTTATTGGACAAGTTGTTCCACGGTATTGGCTTTAGGGGAAGCAGTTGCTTTATCTTGCGACGCTTTAGCTTTACTGTTGCGGCATTGGGCATCATATTGTGGAACAAGCCTGCGCTGCGACTAGTGGATGACTTTGACCATCATTGACTGGCCTTATTGGGAGTGCTAACATTGCCAAATCAACAAAGGAGGATGTAATGACATACAAAACCTTGGAATTCGAGTGTGGCGACCATATCGGCTGGCTTACTCTGAACCGGCCCAATCGGCTCAATGCTCTGTCGGTTGAGATGATTCAGGAGTTGAGACATTTCTTTGGCAGCCTCGACGAGCATCTGGAGGCTCACGTGCTCATTGTGCGCGGTGCGGGGCGAGCCTTCTGTGCCGGCTTCGATGTGAAGGACCTCGCCGGGCTCATGGGCAAGGGTGCACCGGATAGGAAAGGTCCTGCTGGTCCAGCTACATATGGTCATATACTGCAGCGAGCCGTCAGTGAAGTTGTCATACAGATGCGTCAGGCACCCCAACCACTTATCGCAGCAATCCGCGGCCCAGCTGTTGGAGGCGGCTTCAGCCTCACCATGGCCTGCGATGTGCGCCTGGCCAGTCAATCAGCCCGTTTCAATGCTAACAACATCCGAATTGGATACTCCGGTGGTGACATGGGCTCCTCCTATTTTCTGCCCCGCCTAGTTGGTTTATCACGGGCAGCAGAGTACCTCTATACGGGCCGAATAATGGATGCGGCTACTGCTGAGCGAATCGGCTTCGTGTCCCGTGTGGTGCCTGAGGATCAACTAGACCAAGCTGCTATGGAGCTAGCCCAGGAGATGCTCAGTGCCACCCCCTTTGCGCTAAGGATGACAAAGGAATTGCTCAACACTAACATTGATGCTCCGAGTCTAGTCGCAGCCACTCAACTGGAAGGGCGAGGCAATGTCCTTTGCGGGTTCACCGAAGATGCCCAGGAGGCAACCAAGGCCTCCTTTTTTGAGAAGCGCCCGCCGGTATATCATGACCGCTAGCGTCTGAAATCCTTATCAGAGGCTGCTCTTTTAAACAATTCACCCATCCAGCTTTTGATAGGCCGAGCCTAATGATATTTGCTCGCAGATAGCAGTGAAGAATCTTTCAGTTGTGGGCCCCGCTAACGGCTGCTGAGAAGGATTGACACTGGATTGTGATATTGGACTGGCACTGAAAAGAGGCTGCTCGGTCAAGGTAGATGCTGCCCTTACCACCCCCAAGCGGGGTTGGACAGAGAGATAGATTGTGTGATATTATATTTATACCGCAGGTTAGAAAGGGAGCGAGAAATCTCGTAAGGAGGGCATGTGGTGATCTGAAGTAAGAAGGATGATATATATCTGGGGGGTGTTCTATCTGCCTTCCCCCTGCAGATAGATAATAGTTCAATCCTTCCCTTCAATGCATTGGTAACCTGATTTATTATGTTTCCTTCCTTCACCAAGCCCTTCTCGAACCCACCCAGAATTATCCCCTCTTGATATGCTACCCCCTAAATCACCCCTGTGCTGAGTATCTATCCCCTGGATTCTTCTTTATAAGGCAAGAGCATTCATCTGCTCCTGGTATTCGAGATGAAAGGATGGTGATGTAGTATGTTGGCTATTAGCAATCAGGTCAATAAGAAGCGGGTGTGTCATTATATAGGATATGACGCTGATTACAAGCCGCCGGCACGTATCCTGTCTTTGATCGATGATTATGTGGAGAACGCTCATCACCTCATTGAACCCTCGTATTCCTATACCATCTGGGATATAGAACGGATCCAGGGCTCTAGTGTTTTTATTGATGGTTCGATTACCTTCGAAAGCCAGGTTATCGCTCGGCTGCTGGAGCAATGTCATAAGGTCGCAGTGTTCTTGGTAACAATAGGCAACCACTTGGAGGAAACGTCCCGCCGCCTGGCTGAGGATGGGAATATACTCCAGGCAGCAGTACTGGATGCAATAGGCTCAGATGCTGTAGGGAGAGTAGCCGATTTTGTTCAAGCCAGGATAAAGGAGATAGCTAAGGACCGAGGTCTTGTCATAAGCCCGCGCTTTAGCCCTGGCTACTGTGATTGGGACATAACTCAACAGCAGATACTCTTCCGCGCTGTGGACAGCGATTCAGCAGGGGTCCGCTTAACCGAGGGGTGTCTGATGATTCCTCGCAAGTCAATATCGGGCATTATCGGTATTGGCCCCCCCAATAGAGGGGTGGAGAAGTATAATCCTTGTAGAACTTGCCATGAACGCGATTGTCGTGGCAGGAGACATAATCTATGGATATGATCCTATGATTCGGAAGGGATTGCCTGGGGGTAGCTTCAAGCCCCTTACCGAAGAGTCTATAGAGAGAGTTCACCAGACCGCAATGCGGATAATTGAGGAGGTGGGCTTTGAGGTAAACTCGGGGGCTGCGCTGGAACTTTTCAAAAAAGCAGGGGCCTTGGTAGACAAAGAAGGTCGTCTGGTCCGGCTACCACAGAAAAGGGCCATGGAACTCATAGAAATGGCCCCGTCCGAGATCAAACTCTGTGGTCAAAATGAGAAGCACGATATTCTCCTTGGTGGGAAACGCGTATACACAGGAACTGGGGGAACTGCATTATATGTCTACGAGCAGTCCACCGGGGAAAAGCGGCTGGCTACCCTGGATGACTTAAAGCGCATTGCCAGACTAGTTGATAGGCTAGATAATATTCACCTCTTCCTGCTGCCCACCTATCCTAACGAGTTACCTATAGATCAGGTGGATGTAAACCGCTTCTTTGTTGGGCTGGACAATACCACCAAGCACGTCATGGGAGGGGTTTACACCTTCGACGGGCTAAAGCAGGCAATACGCATGGCCGAGATCATCGCTGGCTCTCCAGAGAGGCTTCGCCAGCGTCCAATCATCTCCATGATAGCCTGCAGCATAAGTCCGCTAAAGATGGATGGTGAATACGGAGACTTCATCATAGCCATCGCCAAAAAGGGCATACCCGTGGTCTGCCCTGCCGAACCACTTTGCGGAGCTACCTCACCGGTTACACTCGCCGGAAATCTGGTGGTTCAGACTGTTGACTCCTTGATGGGCGTGATACTGACGCAGATTGTCAATCCAAGGACACCAGTTATTTTTGGCTCAGTAGCTAGCAACACGGACCTCAGGGATCTCAAGTATCTGGCTGGCTCTGTTGAAATGGGTCTCCTCAACGCAGCAGCCGCGCAAATGGCCCAGTTTTACAAACTCCCCTTCTACGCCACCGGTGGTATGACGGACTCAAAGGTTTTGGATGCACAAAGTGGCTATGAATCTGCGATCACCAGCTTGCTCTGTGCTCTGGCTGGGGCCAATTTCATCCACGATGCTGCAGGGCTAATGGAATTCGCTCTGACTGTCTGCTATGAGAAATACATTATAGATAACGAGATACTGGGAATGGTGATGCGAGCTGTTGAGGGCATAAGGGTAAATGATAACACACTGGCCTTTGACCTCATTAAGCAAGCGGGGCCCGGAGGTAATTTCATCACTGCTAAGCATACCAGGCACTTCATGAGGGGCGAGCACTACCAGCCTTCTGTGAGTGATAGGTATAGCAGAGAAGAATGGGAAGCCAAGGGAAGAAAGACCACCTGGGAGAGGGCAGCGGGCAGGGT
Source organism: uncultured Dehalococcoidia bacterium (assembly GCA_964457045.1). GTDB lineage: Bacteria > Chloroflexota > Dehalococcoidia > UBA2247 > RBG-13-53-26 > CAYWDP01. Next base: position 16,080 of record CAYWDP010000018.1, on the reverse strand, counting down.
GAAGGAGATTATGGCCAAGCAAGGCTATAGCTTACCTGCCGACACAAGAGCCCGGGTACTTTCGGAGATAAGAGGCATCGTAAAGAAGGTGGAGTGACGTGCTAGTAATTGGCGAAAACATTAATGCATCTAATAAGTCTGTAGGGCAGGCCATCTCTAGTAAAGATCGGGAGTTCCTGGAGAATCTTGCTAAGGCTCAGTCTGCCGCTGGGGCTGATTACATCGATGTGAACGCTGGTGTCGGCCACGGTTCCTGGGAACACGCAGAGGCTACCATGCAATGGTTAGTGGAGGTAGTCCAGGCAGTCACGGACAAGCCACTAGCTATTGACAGTGACGTTCCAAGTGTGGTAGAGGCTGCCCTGCGCATATACCGTGGCAATAGTCTGATGATTAACTCAGTCAGCGCTGAGCCTGAGAAGCTGGAATCTATCGGTCGTTTAGCAGCAGAGCGTCAAGCTATGTTGATAGCTCTGGCCATGGGAACGGGAGGAATACCCAATAATGTGGAGGATCGATTGGCTGCCTGTGAGCTGATAATGAATCATCTGATCCCGCTCAACATCAAGGAGGAGCAGATGTTCTTCGATCCCCTAGTGCTTCCCATCGCTGTGGATACGACCCAAGCGCTGGTTACCCTTAAGACCATACAGCAGATTAAGTTGCGTTATCCTTCCGCTAAGACTGTGATGGGACTGAGTAACATTTCTTATGGGCTTCCTCAGAGGGCGATGGTAAACCGAGCCTTTCTGTTGATGGCAGCTTATGCAGGGCTCGATGCCGTGATCCTGAACCCGCTTGATGCCAAGATGATGAGTTTTGTCAAGATTGCCGACATGCTCACTGGAAAAGACCCTTCATGTAGAGGGTACATCAGGGCTCATAGGAAGGGCATTTTAGTAGACTAGGAGAACTGCGATGCTATGCCGAGAATGGTCACATATGGGGTATCTTCGATGGGGTATCTGTTCCCTTAGCAGGCAAATCACTAGACTTAGGAGAGAATATGGTTGAGGACATACTCGGGCTTATAAAGCAGAATGTCATCCAGGGAAGGGCAAACAGGGAGGATGAGGGGCTGGAGGAAGGAATGGAGGGCCAACCTGGAGTTACTGAGCTTACTGAGGAAGCCATTGCCCAGGGCATAAGTGCGGAGGACATAATTAACAAAGGGCTGACGGCTGGCATGGTCATTGTGGGAGAGAAATTCGAGGCAAAGGAATATTATATCCCAGACATGCTCGCCTCTGCTGAAGCCGTAGGAGCGGCCATGGCAATATTAGAACCTCATCTTAACAAGAGTGGCATCAAGCCTAAGGGCAAGATAATCATGGCTACAGTAAGAGGAGACCTTCATGATATCGGGAAGAATATCGTCTCAATATTGCTGCGGGGGGCTGGTTACACGGTCAATGATTTAGGAAACGATCTTGATACTCAAACTATCGTGAATGCTGTGAGGGAGGAGCGCCCCCAATTCCTGGGCTTATCCGCTTTGCTAACCAGCACTATGAGACATATGGGGGATGTTATTGATGCGCTGAAGGAGAGTGGGCTGAGGGACAGCGTGAAGGTCATCATCGGCGGAGCCCCGGTCTCGCAAGAATTCGCTATGAGCATAGGTGCTGATGGTTACGGGTCAGATGGCTTCGATGCAGTGCGGGTAGTGGAATCCCTAACATCTCCCGATAACAAACAAGAGTGAAGTTATGTCGGAGAGATATACCTAGAATTGACTTGCCTCGGCAGAAAGTAACGGCAGCTATCCCCCGCTATTATCCCAAGATGGGCCGTTTTGGATGATTGCGTTCACCGTAGGTTCACAGTTAGTACTCTCCCAGATAGCTGTAGAGGCCTAACATTGTGGATCTATGTGTATGAAGTTGTGAAGAGTATGTGGAGGAATGTAGGAGAGCTTTTGAATAGCTAGAAGGTCGTTTTAGATGAAACTGAGAATGTAACCAGGAGGTTTTGGAGTGTCCAGAGAAGGAATATTGATTGATACCCCCTACGAGAGGATGACGAAGGAGCAGGTGATGCTTGTTCACCAGGCTTCCATGGAGATTTTGAAGGATCCTGGCTTGATATGCTTCAATCGTGAGGCAGCCGAGGTATTCCACAGCAATGGTGCAGAGGTTGCCACAGTTTCCCTTAGTGACCATCCGTGTTGGCTAGTGAAGATACCGGAGAGACTTGTTCTCCATGCTCTCGACAGTGCACCCAAAACCGTCAAGCTAGGTGCCAGGAACGAGGATAACAGTCTGATTATGAAGGGTGAAGAGCCAAGGGTGTACTTTATTTCCGGCTCTGAGACCAATATCTGGCTGGAAGTTGATTTTCCGACCTACGTCAAGAAGTCTGACCCCAGTGTTGAGATTATGGTGCCCGAGTTTCGCCCGCGACGTGGCACTGTTGCCGACCTTTGCCAGTCAGCACATGTCTGTGAGCATCTGGATACCCTCGACGGTTACATCCGTACGGTGAATATCCAGGATAAGGACATCACACAAGATAACAAGGATGTGAATAAATACTTTGCCTCCCTAAATAACACCACTAAACATGTCATGTCGGGTTTAACCAGCCTAGAGCAACTGGATAACGTGGTCAACATGGCAAAGATAATAGTTGGAGGTGAAAAGGAACTCAAGCAGAACCCCATCATCTCCTTCATCACCTGTTTGGTCAAGAGCCCTCTGCAATTTGTTGACGATACTACTCAGACCTTCATAGAGATTTGCAGGAGGGGCTTACCCGTAGTGGTTTCTTCGGCGCCTCAGGCTGGAAGCACTGCCCCTATGAAGGAAGACGGCATTATGGCTCAAATAAATGCTGAAGTTCTGGCAGGGATAACATTGGGCCAGTTGGTAAATAGGGGAACACCAGTGCTCTACGGAAGCGTGCCCGTGAGAGCGCGGCTCGATAATCTTAACGATTCCTATGGTGCTCCCGAAACTGCTCAATACAACATCGACTGCGTTCAAATGGCCCGGTTCTACAAATTACCTTGTTATTCTACCGCAGGTGTCTGCGATACAAAGACACCGGGAACGCAATCGTCAATAGAAAGGTTGTTTTCAGACATATTGGTCACTCTGAGCGGTCCCCAGTACCTGCATTGTGCCTTCGGTCTCCTCGATGGAAATTCTACCTTCTGTCTACTACAGGCTGTTTTGGATGATGCTCACTTTCAGATGATCAAGTTCTTTCTAAGGTCGCCTCGGATTAACGAAACAGAGATCGCCGATACTCTGAAACAGATAAGAGAAGTGGTAGCGACACCACAGAAACTATACATCCGCTATATTCGCTCCATGATGCGCACTGGGCAACTTTCTATGCCTTATCCCTTCGAAGGAGATGGGGAGAAGGATAATGTAATGGCGTTAGCCTATGAGAGAATGAAAGAGCTTCTCGCCAAACCTGTGGAGCACATAGATCCAAATACCACAGCTAAGATATTCCAAGAGATACCTGGCATATTGCCAAGATTAAACGTGTATGAAGAGAGGAGCTATTAGTGAGCGATGATATTATTGCTTTGATCAAGGAAAATGTCATTCAAGGGAGAAAGACTAAGGATGATGAGGGAGTGGATGAGGATTTTCATGGGAAGCCCGGGGTGGTGGAGCTAACAGAGTCAGCCCTGGAGAAGAACGTCTCCCCGGAGGCAATAATCAAACAGGGGCTGACGGCAGGAATGCAGGTTGTGGGAGAGAAATTCTCCACTAAGGAATACTTTATCCCAGATATGTTGGCCTCTGCTGAAGCAGTAGGCGCAGCTATGGATATTCTAAAACCGCATCTCGAGGCTTCAGACATTGAAGGCAAAGGAAAAATTGCTATAGCTACGGTACAGGGGGATATCCATGATATTGGGAAGAATATCGTTGCCATCTTGCTTCGGGGAGCTGGCTACGAGGTAAACGACTTGGGCATAGATGTACCGACGGAGAAGATCGTTGAGGTTGTCAGGCTAGAGAAGCCAGATTATTTAGGGCTTTCCGCTTTGCTAACCACTACAATGGTGGTCATGGGGGAGGTAATTGAAGCGCTGAAGCAGAATAGCCTCAGAGATAAGGTTAAAGTCCTGATTGGGGGAGCAGCAGTCTCAGACGAATATGCCCAGGAAATAGGTGCGGATGCCTATTGCGTAGATGGTTTTTATGCCATTAAGGTGCTCGACGCTTTCCAGGAATCGAAGGCGTAGTAGAGATATAACGATTTTGAAGAAAGGAGACTAATCGTGGCAGGAATTGCCGGAATTTATGGTGCTGACAATGGTGAGTTAGATCGGATGCTTGGGAGGATCAAGTATAGAGGTCCGCACGAGACCTGGATAAATCGGGAAGGCCAGGTAAATTTGGGATGTTGTGAGCTAAACGTGGGAGGCGACTCAAAACCCGGCTCACATCATACATCTGATGGGCAGAGAACAGTCGTCCTTGATGGACGTGTATATAATCCAGAAAAATCAAATATGACTGACGCAGAGGCTTTGCTGTATTTCTATGACAAGCTTGGTACCCAGTTTGCCAAGAAAATAGATGGGGATTTCGCCTGCGCTATATCTGACAGAGGCCAAATGATACTGGCTCGTGATTGGGTGGGCATAAAACCTCTTTATTATGGGCACAGCGATGGGAGATTATGCTTTGCCTCAGAGGCGAAGGCCCTGGTAGGTATAGCAGATGATGTCAGGGAATTCCCGCCTGGTTACGTTTATTCCCGGGAATTGGGCTTCCAGAAATTTCCTACCAATGAAGCTGTGGAAACCCCTGAATTCGAGAACTATGAGCAGGCCAAGAAGGTCGTAAAGCAGCTTCTGATGGAGGCGACAGAGAAGCGTATGAAGGACAATGCTGTCAAAGGGGTTCTCCTGAGTGGAGGCCTGGATAGCAGCCTTATAACCTACATGGCCCACGAGATTAAGCCGGATATCGAATGCTTTACCGTAAGTATGGAGGGGGGACAGGACCTACCACTGGCTAAAGATGTAACCGCGTACTTGGGTGTTAAGCACCACATTTTGATGTTTGGCGAAAAGGAGATAAACGAAATATTGCCTCAGGCCATCTATCACCAAGAGATGTTCGAGGAAAGCTGTGTGCATGGGGCGATTGCCAACTTCTTAGCTGGACGGTTTGTCAGCCCGCATACCAATTGCGTCCTCACCGGTGAGGGAGCAGATGAGTTCCTTGCCGGGTATGACGGTCAGTTCAGAAATGGAAGTAACATGGAGGAAGTCGCCAGTATAGTCGACCAGCTTATCAAGGTTGCCCATAACACAGCCTTACAAAGGCTGGATAGATTGAACGCCGCCAACGGCTATGAGAGCCGCACACCCTTCCTGGACGCCAAAGTGATGGACTTCAGCCTGAAGATTCCCCTGGAACACAAGATTCACGGTGAGGAGCAGATAGGGAAGTGGGTTGTGCGCCAGGCATTTGAGGGTTGTCTACCCGATCATATCATCTATCAGACGAAGAGGTTCTTTGCTCAAGGTTCAGGAGTAGCGTATATTATGCGCAAGCAGGCCGAGAAGCACGTATCCGAAACCGAACTGGCAGAATTCAACAAGGCGGAGGGTAACCCCTTCTTATCTTCTGTGGAAGAACTGTATTACTATCGGATCTTCAAGAAGACGTTACCTCACCCTTGCTTCGACCGGCTGGTAGGCAGGTGGGACCCCTTGAGGCCAGCCTTCTTCCGCAATCTGGAGAAGACTTTCTGACAGCTCTAATTTGTGAACATAACTCGTCCTGTTGTTCCTGGCTCTGACCGTTGGTATGTTGGGTGACTTTTCAGTCACAGTGGTCAAACAACAACTGGCTGAAGTTGAACTTGCAGAGCACAACAGGATGGAGAATAATTGAGCAAGGTCACATAAGACCGGTTTTATCGTATCCCATGAAATGGACCATCTTGGGCTCTGGGAGGTGCATGGTTATCCCCAAACCCCTTTGCCAATGCAGGGTCTGCCAGGAAGCCAGGAGGAAAGGCGTTCCTTATGCTAGAGCAGGACCTTCAGCCTTCCTTCACGATATCAACCTGCTGATCGATACACCAGCGGAAATCGTGAGTCTGCTGAATCGTTCACCTATCCGCCATGTCGATTACTTAATCCTCACTCATCTGGACCCTGACCATGTGGAGGGATTCCGCGTAGTGGAGCAGATTGCGCTTGATTTTCGTACTTGGCGTGCCTATCCAGAAAAGCAGATTTGTTTACTCCTTCCTGAGCAGCTAAGCGAACGAGCTAGGGAGATTCGATCTCAGTATGGCTCACTGATCGACTTCTATCAGGAAAGCGGTTTGGTGAAGCTCATGCTTTTTCGTGACAACCTCGAGATCGGAAATGTTCGGACCACGGCCATCCCGGTTGATCGAGGTTCCCAGTTGGCCTTCGTTTATGTCTTTGAACAGCCAGGACGGAAGGTGGTCTATGCTCCCTGCGATATCAAGCCCTTCCCAGAGCATCGGAATGAGGTTCAAAAAGCCGATCTGCTGATCCTCCAGCCGGGGATATTTGAGGAGGGGCTGAAACATGGTTTCCGGTACCCGGCCCAACACATCTCCAGAACCACCCTCTACACCTTTGAGCAAACCCTGGATCTGGCTACACGCCTCCAGGCCAAAAGGGTTCTCTTTGTTCATTTGGAAGAATACTGGAACCGGAGCTATGACGATTACCTTGCCCTGGAATCGAAAGAACAGGTGGTCCGCTTCGCCTATGATGGCATGCAGCTAACAGTGTAAAACGTGTTCGACATCAGCGAAAATGGGACACATGATGGGACAGGGCTAATGGACATTTTTGATCCTGGCTCTCGCTCCTTTAAGAATATTTCAAGAAGCCTCTGAAATATGACGGGGGACAATAGCGATGGATGAAAAGGTGAAAATTGCCGGCTTGCAAATGGAGCCGAAAATCTTAGAGAAAGAGAGGAATTTAGCAAGATGCCTTGAGCTAATAGAACTTACTGCCAGGGAGAGGGCTAGGCTTATTGTCCTTCCCGAATGCGCCCTGACGGGGTATTGCTTTTCCAGCCTAGAGGAAGCCCTTCCTGCTGCCGAGCCGATTCCAGGTCCCAGCACAGATAAGATCATGGCTGCCTGCGGGGAGCTGAATGTGTATGTCATCATTGGTCTCCTGGAGAAAGATGGGGACAAGTGCTACAACGCAGCAGTGCTGCTTGGTCCCCATGGCCTGGTGGGCAAACATCGCAAGCTCCACCTTCCTTATCTGGGGGTTGACCGCTTCCTGAATCGCGGTGACTTGCCTTCGACCGTCTACGACACCGAAGTAGGCAAGATCGGGATAGGCATCTGCTACGATCTGATGTTTTCTGAACACTCTCGGGTTCTGGCGCTACAGGGTGCCGATCTGCTGGTTTTCCCCGCCAACTGGCCTGAGACCGGCAAAGTCTACCCTGACTATATCGTCCCTACAAGAGCCATTGAGAATCACGTTTTTTGTGTTGCGGTCAACCGTGTTGGTAAGGAGCGCGGGACTAAATTTCCCGGTTGCAGTAGGATTACTCATTGGTTTGGTCGACCTTTGGCGAAAGGCAAGCGTAATGAAGAAGATATCCTTTATGCTCAGGTCGAACCAGCAGAAGCCCGCCGAAAGCGTTTTGTGGTTGTCCCAGGGGAGCATGAAGTCGATTTTATCAACGACCGAAAGCCTGAGTTTTATGGGCTTGTGTGTCAAGTGTCGTCAAGTACCTCATTATAGAATCGACATAGGCGCTAAAAGATTCCAAAGGCGCAACATAGTACGTTCACAACTGGAATGCCGCCAATCTCCCCAAATTGCATCAAATAGCGTTATGTGCAATCTACTGCATCTGGTAGAGCGGAGAAATTCTGGAACACCTGACACCGTTGACATCAATGGTGAAAACACGGTAATGTGACGTGAAGCGGATGCTGGGCGAAATGAGCAGTTAATCCCTGAGAGGAGATCAAAGACGGGGGTGTAGACGTGGGTACTAAGGGAAGAAAAAATGTGAGGAAACCCAAGAAGCAAGTATTAGAAAAGAAGGCACAGAAGGCGGAACAGAAGAAGAGATAAACATACTCACAATGGGATTCAAAGTAGTGCTGATACCCAGGCATGACAATTGCCTGTCTATTCAATAAGTCACTTTCGTCCATTCTGTTCAATAGTCAGTCGACACTGCGCATAGTATGCCCATGGCGAAGAGATGGCAACTCCCTAACCTTAGATCAAGGTATCAATCCCCTTTGAAATCACTGTTTAGTGGCTTGGTGGTTTTGGCAAGGTGAAGGAGTTGTCTGCGACATGGCAGGTTGTGTAAGATAAGGAGCAGCATGGCAGTCGATTCTGTCACCATGATCAAGAAGGGACATGCCGGTTTGCAGTACGGGTTGTCACGTCAATGTGCTATTTTGGTTATGACCAAACAGTGGTGAAGAATGGTGCTTGTAGCAAGAGACAATAACATCCAAATCGAGAGGCTGGAACTAGGGCCTTTTGGTACTAACGCCTACGTGATAGTGTGCAGAGCAACTGGAGATAGTGTGCTGGTAGATGCACCCGCGGAAGCGGGCAAAATTTTGGAGCGATTAAAAGGGACTAATCCCAGGTACATATTAATAACCCACACCCATATGGACCATCTGGGGGCTCTCTACGATCTTCAGTCTAAGCTAGGCATTCCTGTAGCTGCTCACCGCTTGGATGCCGAGAATCTGCCCTCGCCTCCAGAGGTTCTGCTAAGTGATGGCGATGGAGTATCCTTTGGGAATATAGATATCAAAGTATTGCATACACCGGGGCATACCCCTGGTAGTCTGTGCTTCTTGACGGGTCGATATTTGATAGCAGGAGATACCCTTTTCCCTGGGGGGCCGGGTAAGACCAATTCCCCAGCGGATTTGAAGCAAATAATAGAATCCGTAACGAAGAAGATTTTCATATTACCGGATGATACTCGCTTATACCCCGGCCATGGTGCTTCGACAGTACTGAAAAAGGAGAAGGAGGAATTTGCCATCTTTTCCTCCCGATCCCACGACCCCAACCTGCACGGGGATGTGCTCTGGCTCTCATGCTAGCTGACCCTGCTGTGAAAGGATCAGGCTACCAAAATATCTCCACTCGGTGGAAGGCTTCTGCCAGTTCGAAGTTCTCTCCCTCAGCCATCATCTCATGCCGCTGTCTGAGCCATTTTTCTAAATCTGGATAGGGGACCTGTCCTATCTGGCTCTTGTGGCAGCGCAGAGCAGCTATCTTTAGATCGAAGGTATCTGTGATGTCGGAGCGATAGTTCGGGTCCTCCGAAGCCCAGAGTAAAACTTCCTTAACTCTATGCGGATGCAGGTCTTGCTCCAACAAGTCGGGATAAGCAAGGTGGTCCCTGGCATAGGGAAAGATAGCATCCAAGGTAACCTGACCGGTAATTCGGTGGTCCCGGTGCCAAATATAGCGTCGGTAAGGATCAGCGGTCACCACGATCTCAGGCTGATACATTCTTATGAAGCAGACGATCTCCTTTCTGAACTCAGGTGTATCCTCCAGCCCCTGATCGGGATGACGCAGGAAGAGGACCTCCCTCACCCCCAACAGCCTGGCTGCAGCAAGTTGCTCCTGCTCTCGAATCTTGGTCAGTTCCTCTGGCTTCACGTTGACGTCGCTGGTACCCTTATCACCATTGGTGCAGACCACGTATATGATATCCTTACCTTCTCTTGCCCAGCGAGCCACTGTCCCAGCAACTCCATATTCTGCATCATCAGGGTGCGGCGTAACCACCATAACTTGAGCTGGCTTGGCCATTGTGGGCAAACCTCCCCAATCTAAGATGCCAAGGCTCAATTGTATAATATCCAGCAAGCTGCTACAATTGCCGCCGAGAGGTTATGCTCTGGTACTCTCAATCAGAATGATTGATCCCGCCTACGCCATCCGAAATTATCGCCCTGACGATTTCGACAGTCTTGTTCGCCTGAATCTTGAGGTTGGAAAGCTAGACCTGACAGGACGTGGCATCTCACCCCAGGTACTGAGTGAGTACCTGGGTCGTCCGAATTATCTTCCCGAGCAAGACCTCTTCATAGTGGAAGAGGTGGGAAAGGTCGTCGGTTACATAGATGTCACGCCGGAGCTAGGCATCGGAAGGGTTGTGCTTGATTGTCTGGTACACCCTGAGCATCGCAGAAAGGGCTTGGCTACAGAATTGTGTCGTTACGCTATGCGCCGTGCTACAGAGCTAGGGGCGCACGTAGCCCACGTGAATGTAGCACAGGATAACGTGGCTGCCAAAAACCTGCTACACAAGCTGGGTTTTAGATTTGTCCGTCGGTTTCTCGGCTTGAGCTTGCAGCTTTCCGAGGCTCGCCTGCCAGATGTGGAGCACTTTACCCCGCTGTGCCACCACCTTCGGCCTGGTGAGGAGGACAAACTGACTATGATTCAGAATCGCTCCTTCGCAGGCACCTGGGGATTTAACCCCAACACCTTACAGGATATAAACTACCGCGTCAACCTGAGCAACTGCTCTCACAGAGATGTAATCTTGGCTAGCAGAAAGGGTAAGGCTATCGGTTACTGTTGGACAACGGCGAACTTGACAGATGCTCCGCCTCCGCACCTGAGGAAGGGGCGCATCTATATGCTTGGGGTGGCTCCAAAATACCGGAGCAAGGGGATAGGCAGGCTGCTGTTATTGGCTGGACTGTCCCATCTCAAAAGCAAGGGGGTGGAATTTGCCGAACTGACGGTGGATAGTCAGAGTGGAGCTGCATGCTCTCTTTATGAATCTGTGGGCTTCAAGGTGTCATCGACCACTTTGTGGTATGAAAAGACGCTTGATTAGCCTGTTGGGCAACATCATTCCTAAGCAGTACCTTGTATTCCTCGACTATCGCTTGAGCGATGTTTGCCCAGCTAAATCTGGTAACTGCCGCCCGAATTGAATCAGCAGCCCGTGGACCAGCATTTGGTCTTGAGATAACCGCGGCTATCTTCTCTGCGAGGTGCCTCGCCGTATTCTCTGTGATCACGTACCCAGTGTTGTCCTGAGAAACAACACCTTCAATGCCTCCCACCCTAGTTGCTACCACCGGCGTTCCGCAAGCCAAGGATTCCAGTGCCACCAGCCCAAAGCTCTCGTAGTAGGAGGGGATAACGCATACGTCGGCAGCACTGTAGTAGTAAGGTAGCTCTTCCTGCCTTCTCACGCCGGTAAAGGTAATTGAGTCCTCGATATGTAGTCTCTGGGCAAGCTGTTGCAGCCTTTCCATTTCAGGTTGGCTTTGCTCATCGCCGCCGACTACAACTAGATGGACTTCCTGTTTCTTCCGTAACCAAGTCATCGCCACCAACAGCCTGTCTATGCCCTTAAGCGGATCGATCCTGCCCACAAACAAAGCAATGCTGGTACCATCGAAACCTAGCTGCCGACGTGCCATTTCTTTATCCACAGGTTGGAACATGTCCAGGTTCACACCGCAGGGGATAACGCTGATTGCCTCTGGAGAAGCATCGTAGTAGTTGATCAACTGATACTTTTCTCTCTCCGTGGCAGCAATGATGCGAGGGCAGTTCCTCGCTAGCTCTTTTTCAGTGTATATGCGAAGCTCGGGGTCATCTTCTCCCACGCCGATGGCATTCTTGACTGCGCCCAGCGTATGGAACATTGTCATATGGGGAATGTCCCACCAACCCCGTATGCGTCTCCCCACCCAACCTGATAGCCAATAGTGGCTGTGTATTAGGTCATATTTGAGACCATTGCACTTCCTGAAATTCTCCAGATTACAGGCGAAATCGGCGAGATAGGAATAGACCACCAACTTATGCATGTTTTCAACTTCTCCTGCCCCTAAATGGATAAGCCGGGCGCCCTCCCCCAATTCCACAATCTGGGCCTCCATCGGGTCATGAGCCCGGGTATAAATATCTACTGAGTGTCCCCTCCTCCCTAGTTCACAGGCGAGTTCCCGGATGTAAACATTCATGCCACCTGTGTCCTTTCCACCCGACTTGCCTGCCGGACAGCTATGGACACTAAGCATAGCTATCTTCAGTTGCTCTGCTGCTACTGTAATTTTCTCCCCCACTGATCTAGGTCAAAGATGCAAATAGCTAGTTGAGATTACCTGAGAACTATTTGGCAACTGTATATTGGGATTTCTTTGCCTCCCAAGCGATACTTGTATACTTCAGCTCCCTTCATGAAGTCGAATCTTTTTCTCTGCCTCTGGATACTGTCCTTGATGCACAGGACTTTACAAAGCAACCCCACGCTTAATGAACTGTATTGGGGGTCATAGCCGCTATTATAGAGATACACCTTATCCTGGTAGTCGAAATACATGACCGCGGCCATGGGCGATGCGTTGAGTTGGAGAACGCCAAATCTCAGGAGCCCAGCTTCGGCCATTGACTTTGCCATAAACCTGAAGAAGGATTCCATCTGGGGAGTCATAAACCTTGCCTTGACCTCCTTGCTGTCTCGAAACATCTTCAGAAAGATGTCGATAAGGTATGCAACAGCCTCACTGTCGTCGACAACGCAGTAGTCTACATTGCCAGCTTCCCACAGTCTTCTCAGCTTGCGCCTCACTTCGCGCCTCTGTTGCGCAGTCAACATTTCCAGGTATCCTTCCCAACTAGCTGGCAAATCGAGTTCTACCGAAACATCCTCTGGGTCACAAGAGACCTGATATCCCCGATTTCGCGCTATGGTCACAAGCTCAGCAACTGTTGTGGACTCAGGCCTTAAGCATTTCAAATCCAGACAACTTATGCCTTTCTGAACTAGACTATCGAGCAGGACGTCAAAGAAGTGTTGCTCTCTTCCCGGTGCGACTACAAAGTCCAAGTAGTCGGAAACGTCAGCACTGCCGATAAAGGAGGCATGCCTATCCTTCAATAGCAGGGGAGCAATGCCTATGACCGTGTCCTTCTGCCTGACAGCACACAGATGCTGCTCGGCTCCTGAGCCAAATTCACGCCACCAAGCTTCCAACCAGCAAGGCAGAACAAAGATGTAGTCCCACCTCAGGTGTTGCAACTTCATCCAAGAAGAAGTAAGGCTATCAGTGCTTTCGACTGTGAGGCTGTAGCTCATGTACTTAGACACCAATGTACCACTTTACGATACTTGAATCAACGCCGCTAATGAATCGGCAGAGCCAACATCTTGCCAGAGCAAAGAACCGCCCTGCGCTCGGTGGGGATGTTACCTTGAAAACGGCCAACGAATTAGACCAGCACTATAGCAAATAGGTTCATTCAAGGCTGGATAGCCGTACGGCTATCCAGCCTTTCCTCCTTTTCCAGAGGTGACTTCAGAAGCTATTGTCGAATTGTCCGACTCAAACTCCGGTTGCTTAATACTTTTGCCATCCTTTGCCTTGGCGTAAGCCGCGCACATAAGCCGCCTGGCCCGCATGCAGTAAGCTGTCTTCCAAGATACTAATCAGACGCACTCCAACCGTAGGTAATGGCTGGAACCATGGTTCATTAAGCTCTCGGTCCAGGTCAGTTGCTGACAAGGTGGAGAAGTAACGCTTTGATCGTTCCAGTACTGCGCGATGGTAATCCGTTAGCGTCTGAACATCCGGGGATTCAAATGCTGATACCTGCTCTGGAGTATGACCGAATCCAATATCTTCAGGGTCAGGTGCTCGGTTGAACTTGGAATACCATCCGTCCATGGTCCACAGTTGCTCCTCTCCCATTAAAGACGCTATTTGGGCGTCTTGCTGACGCGTCAGATGCCAAGTTAGCCAGCCAATACTGTTGCAATCGTGACGAGGTTGCCAGTTCAAGTCATCCTGAGTAAGTCCTTTGAGCACACTGTCCAGAAACTCCAGTACACGCCCATAACCATCTGCCAGCAGATCATGCCATTCCATTGGTACCTCCTCTTTCTTGCTACGCGACGTATAACATACGATAGTTAATATTATTTTCAGGCCATTTCTTATTTGATGTCTGCATTATAGTGCCATCGATGTTGCTGTCAACAAGCTAAGTTGGAATTCACCTTTAGTAGCTGGGGGAGTGAGAAACTTGTGACACCTTGACTTCTAATGAAAGAAATCGGGGCTCCCCTGTTTTCTTCCCATATTCTCGTACCAATCTGCGCGCATCGCTTACATCTGCTTCTGTTATTATGTGAATGACGCTCATATGTCTGGCTTGACGCAAGCCGTCTAATATCGGTTGTCTGGCTTTCGGAAAGGGAATTATATTGTATTTGTCTTGCTTCTGTTTCATCAGGCGTTTCCCTTCTCTACGATTCTGCTTTGATTTTGATAGTGTAAGAGCTGTGGATATAGTATGTGGTCTACCTCGTAATTTGTCCACCGCCCGAATATTAGAATCCTCTCCCCAACAAACATGTGGTATTGTTCCTGTTGAGAGAGGAGACACCTTATAAGCTAAGGCTTGCAGTTTCTAGCGGGTTGTTTAACTGGAAGGTAAATCTGGTTCAAATGCTTTTTGCCCCTGACTACCTCAGCTGGATTTACAGATGGTCACTCCTTCCAGTCCTGCCCTCACCCTTTGCTTATCTTTAAGCAGACCTCTGACCAAGAGGACTCCTAAGTCACCATGACCCACTAGGCTCATCAAATCGACCCTATTTATTCGATTACATTAGCCCGGTTATCCTTACGAAATGCGCAGTAAGGATAATACGATACAGTCAGGGAAATCATTCAAAGCCGGACGGGATCCTCCAGGAACTAGAGTAGAGAGAGCAGTCACCAGTTGGCTGGGGTAAATCAGGGCAACACTGCCCTATCGGCACGGCCAGATGAAAAGGGTAGGGGTATAGGGGAAAAGAAGCGGCGCCTATGGCCCAGTGGAGAACGTTAGTGGTTCAGTCTTACCTGGCGGCTAAGTAAGATGAAAGAAAATCCCAAGATAAGATTGGCAGCATTATCGCTTCCAGTCGTGATGGCATTGTTGATAGCCGCGGTGACATTGTTAACCGCTGCAACTGGTCTGGCTTCAGCAGAAACATTAGATGGTGGTTTCGAGCCAAGCAACCTTCTAGCATCGCCCTTTAATGCCGCTGCAGAGGCAACAACCGACGAAGAGGCCTTGCCCCCAGCATCGGGGCCAGGCTTAGAGGAGTTGCTCCCGGATGCTGATGGTATTGCAGTGGGTCGCGTGGCAGACGCGGGAGACTACGTATGTTCCGTTATGGAGTATGTTCCGCTAATGCCAGACCTAGCGCAGGCAAATCCTAAACCAGAAGTAGTGCAAGCGCCTTCTTCCTTCAGTTGGCGAGACTATGCTGGTGGCGATTGGACCACTCGGCCGAAGTACCAGGGGGCATGTGGTTCCTGCTGGGATTTCGCTGCTGTCGGCGCTCTAGAGGCCGTGATTAACATTGAGGAGGGGAGCCCAACCCTTGATCTAGACCTCTCGGAACAATACGTGTTGTCTTGCTTGCCAAAAGCCGGAAGCTGCGCTGGAGGGAACTCATATCTGGCTTTCCAATATATAAAGTACGAAGGAGCTGACGGTAATTACGCTAATGGAATAATCCCTGAATCGTGTTTCCCCTATCAGGCTAGTAGTAGCATTCCTTGCTCTAATAAATGCTCTGATTGGGAAAGCCAACTTATACCGATTTCGGACTATGGGTGCTGGTATCCTTCTCTTCCTTCCGAGAGGGAAGCTATAAAAAGTCAGCTAATAGAGAAGGGTCCCCTGGTGACCTATATGACGGCAACAAGTGACTTCAAGAGCTGGGGACAGACTCATCACGATCCTGACGATTACTATCCGGATCCTGGCCCAGTGGGCGGCACCAATCATGCGGTTGTTATCATGGGGTACAAGGACGACCCCAGTATAGGCAATGGTGGCTATTGGATAATCAAGAATAGTTGGGGGACTGGATTTGGCTATGGCGGTTTCTACAATGTAGAATACGATAGCCTTCACCATGGTGAGTCTATAACTTATGTGGAATATCAGGCTGGTAGCCTCCCATCCGGTAACAGCCCGCCCACAGCACCAGTGGTAGATGTTACCCCCGATATGCCCCTTACCACCGATGACCTGGTGTGCACTATCACCACCCC
>CAYWDP010000017.1:0-21677 GCA_964457045.1 uncultured Dehalococcoidia bacterium | reverse complement strand
ACGATAATGAAGGGTCTCAGATTCTTCACTTCGCTCAGAATCTATCATGCCAATTGTTGGCACCACGGACAATGAAAATAGATGTGCCGGACGCCGTTCGTGGTGAGCTTGTCGAACCATGAACGGCCCTTCGACAGGCTCAGGGCGAACGGGAAAAACCCTATTTTCGTAACAATGACAGAAAGCAAAGGGCTCAGAATGACAATTAGGATTGTTAAACACCCTCTTTAAGAAGTAGACCAGATAGAGGAGAAGAGAGAATTAGGGAAGTTGCCAGGGTATTCGACTGGGAGTGACAACGGATTATTTCTTCCTTTGCGATCGCCGCCATTGGACGTAGAGCCTGTTGCCCTCATCCATGGAAACCTTGGGCTCCCATCCCAGCTCCCTCCTGGCTTTTGAACCGTTGATGAACATCCCCTTGTTAAGGAATCGCAGGCCGGAGCGAGTTAGATAAGGTAACTCTTTTGCCCGCCGCAGCCTTGCCCATCCCTCTATCAGCACACACCAGAGGTAGCCCAGAGCGTAGGGAATGGTCAGTTGCAGTCGTGGCCCGCCTTGGGCTTGGATCATGGTATTGGCGTAGTCTCGAAACCGATCAGCGTTGGGCGGGGCTACATTGTAGACCTGTCCCACAGCTCGATCGCTGGTAGCTGCCAGGATGGCACAGTCGGCAACATCAGTGACAAAGACATGGGCCGACCAGGGATTTGATTTTCCCGGCCACACTACAAGGGGCCTCATCATCGCCATATGACGGTAAACTCGGTCGGTGTGGAGTCTGTCCCTGGGCCCGTAGATCATCCCCGGCCTGATCACTGTGACCTTGAGTTTGCCCTGTTTGTGGTAGTCAAGGGCCAGCTTCTCAGCCTGCAGTTTGGCGTAGTCATAGTAGGTGTCGGAACTGAAGGGAGGTAGTTCGCGGGGCGTGGACTCGTCGGCGCAGTTATCGCCCCAGCAGTTCTTGCCATAGATGCTGCCGGAGCTGACGTAGAGAAAGCGGGGGACCCCCGCATCAGCGCTAGCCCTGAGCAGATTCTCGGTGCCCTTTACGATGGAAGCCTCGAACTCCTGCCACGACCCCCATCCCGGCGTAACCTTGGCTGCAGCGTGAAATACCACGTCTACTCCTTCGACCGCGGGAGGCAGGCTATCATAATCCTCAATGTCGCCGAAGACGATCTCGGCTCCAGTGGTCTTGAGGTGGCTGATGTCTGATGTTCGGCGAGCCAGAGCGCGCACCTGGTGACCTTGTTCCAGCAAGCGTTCTACAAGGTAGCTCCCTAATAATCCTGTGCCTCCGGTAACCAGTGCCCTCATACTGCCCTCCTTAGTGAGGCTCTCTTTGAAACTCTTTGCTCTTTGTGGCAATTGTATATGCCTAGTTTTCAGGGTGTCAAGCCAGCTCCGGATCGTGGAAATGGGAGGGACTACACCCTCTCCCTTGAAGGGAGAGGCTAGGATGAGGGTGAAATTTCGCCTTCCCGCTAGGGGAAGGAGGACGGCATTATAAGACAGAAGGTCCAGGGATCAAATCTTGGCGCTCATTAGTTTTTGGTATAGGTTGGGAGGCAAAAAAGCGTGGCGGTGGACATCTTCCGTATAATACCTGGTAGACACTTCGCATTTCCTGAGCACCTCTCTTGGATTATGCACCTTTGAGGCAATGGAGAAGGTCCACCAATTGCCGGCATAGGTGGCAAGAGGGACGGTATATAAATCCACCAGGTTGAATACTTGGGCTAGTCTATGTTGCACTTGACGAACGAACTCCCGGTGGAAATGAAGCGACTCGGTTTGGGCCACAAACATGCCTTCTGCTTTCAGAGCTGAGAAGGCGTGGATGAAGCATTGGCTGGTGAAGAGAGACTCAGCAGGACCGACAGGGTCTGTGGAGTCAACGATAATCAAGTCAAAATTCTCCTTTGTCTGGGCAAGGAAATCCGCTCCCTCCCTCTCCAAAATTTGCGTTCTTGGATCAGCGAAACCTGTTGACAGGGTAGGGAGAAATTCTTTAGAAGCTTCTATAACCCCTCTATCTAGTTCCACAACTAGGGCTCTTTTTACCACCTGGTGCTTCAGTACTTCGCGCAGGACACCCCCATCACCACCCCCGATAATCAGGACATCGGTTGGGGCAGGGTGCGCGTGCAATGCCACTTGGGCAAGCATTTCATGATAGAAATACTCATCCCGTTCAGTGAGCTGGACAACTCCATCGAGAGCCAGCACCCTGCCAAAATAAGGGCTTTTGAATATCAGTAGCTCTTGGTGCTTGGTCTGGCGCTGGCAGATTACCTCTTCTACCTCATAGCTATACTTGATAGGTGCAAAAGGGTCCTTTTCCTGGAAGAATGAAGGGGGCATAGTTAGCCTCTATTCTATAAAGTGTGTTTTAGGGATAGGGAAGCCATCAAACTGAGAAGCGTAAGCGGTGGTATAAGCGCCGGCGGACATAATATAGACCCTGTCTCCAACCTCTAACTCTGGGAGTTCTGCTTCCGTGGAGATGACGTCAAAGCTATCACAGGAAGGTCCAGCTAATACCCATTTGCTGGTTTGGCTACCCTTTTTAGCTGCCATAGGGTATTTAATACCACCAACGCTTTCCATCAAGCCGTTAAATACGCCAACATCTAGATAGAGCCATTTCTCTGTAGCTCGAGCAGCTTTAGCTATCACTGCAGCTACTAAGGTGCCTGCCTCTCCGACCAGAGCCCTTCCTGGTGCTATGACCAGCTCTATATCTTTTGGGAAGGCTTTAGCTAAGGAGTCTCTGACTACCCGGGCAATCTCCGCAATAGAAGGCACCGGCTTTATATATTTAATGGGGAAACCGCCACCGATATTCAGAAGGTGCAGCCCTACACCCTTCTCTGCCGCCAGTTCCCAAACTGCTTTGCTCTTTTCAATAGCTTTCGCCCAGGTGGTAGCCTTGGTACACTGTGAGCCAACATGAAAGGCGATGCCATAGGGTTCCAGCCCTTTCTTTTTAGCCTGCAATAGCAGCTCGGCAGCCTCTTCTGTCTCCACACCGAATTTCCTGCTTAAGGGCCATTCACTACCTTCATTAGAGACAGAAAGACGGACATAGACCTTGCTGCCAGGGGCAAATCTGGCTAGCTTTTCGAGCTCTGCATAGGAATCAAAGGCAAACAGGTTTATCCCACTGGCGTAGGCAGACCTAATGAAAACCTGATCTTTAACCGGGTTACTGGATATGATCTTCTGAGGCGAGACCCCTAATTGGAGCAGGAGTTCAAGCTCCCCCTGGGAGGAAATCTCGAAGCTACAGCCAAGCTCTTGCAGAAGTTCTACAATGCCTGGGTGAGGGTTGGCTTTTAACGCGTAGTAGATTTTGGCTTTATCAAATTGGCTGCAGAATTCCTGGTATTTTTCTTTTATTACCTTCTTATCTATAAAGAGAGCTGGGGTCCCCTCAACTGTTGAGACCCTTTCAACGGCTTTCGGCAAAGGTGAATTTCTACCGGGCAATTTAGCACAACTCCTTATACTTTTGGGATGGCGTGAAAGCCTATAATAACACTGGACTTGCCCGCCTGCAACATATTACTAGCCTGTTAACTCCCCCAGTATTACCTGGGCGGCTTTTTTGTCCAGGGGCTGGTTATTGTTGCCACACTTAGGCGACTGGATGCAACTGGGGCAACCCTCTTCACAGGGGCACTCCATAATCGTCTTCAGTGTCTCCTGCCATAAGTGGTCAATTAGCTCGAAACCCTTCTCAGTGATCCCTGTTCCACCAGGGTGAGCGTCATAAATAAATATCTGCGCCTTCCCCGTATCAGGATGGAAGGGGGTGGAGACTCCGCCCAGGTCATTGCGGTCACATAAGGCGAATAACGGCAAGATGGCAATAGAGGCATGCTCGGCAGCGTGCAAGCCCCCAGCAAAGTCGAGCTGAGCTTCAGTTATTTTCCTTACCGCTTTGGGGGGTATGTCGAACCATAGGGCTATGGTGTTGAAGCACTGAGGTGGCAGATCGAGAGGCTCTTCGCCGATAACCTCCTCAGTGAACTGCATCTTCTTCTTGAAGCCAACCACAGTGGTGGTGACCTCCACTTCACCCAGGTAGCTCTTGGCTTGTGGGGTGGCTTTCTCTCTGGTTGTTCTTAGCACCTGCAGATCAGTAAGCTCCTTGGCTTGAGTGTAGTAAGGAACATCAGTGGGCACCACATAGGCAGCGTGGGCAGCTAAGTCAAGCTCGATGACTAAATAGGGCTCGCCTTGATGCAGATAGATAGCTCCAGGGTGAATTTGAAATAAAGCCACACTGGCTTCTATTGTCTCCAGTTGCCTATTATTCTGTGAGGCATCTAGGACAGTGTAGTAAAGGGAAGAGGTGGAGCGTATATTGACCCCCTCAGCGGGGTAGGCAATGGTGGGCATAAGATACCACTTCCCATCCCGAGCCTTAAGCATGTCCTCCTCTTCAAGTTCTTCTCTTGCCTTAGCAAAGCTCTCTCCCCAAAATTGCTCATCAGCTTCAGTTAAGGGTAGCTCCCAGGCGGCGCATAGGATATGGGTCTTCAAGACATAAGGGTTGTCCGGATTGGTCAGGGCATTCTCAAAGTTCTTTTGAAAAAGGAACTGAGGGTGACGCATAAAGTACTGGTCAAGAGGGTTATCCAAGCCAATGAGGAAGCTCAAGGACTCCCCGGTGCTCCTTCCACTGCGACCGGCTTGTTGCCAGGTACTGGCAATGCTTCCCGGGTAGCCAGTGAGCACTGTAGCCTCTAAGTCGCCGATGTCTATCCCCAGCTCCAGCGCTGTGGTAGCCACTACTCCCAGAAGGTGACCCTGAAAAAGCTCTTGCTCTATCTGGCGCCTCTCCTCAGGGAGATAGCCAGCTCGATAAGGCTTAATCTGCTGCGCCAGGGTGGATTCAGCCAACTGCTGTTTAGTATAGGTATAGATAAGCTCAGTGAGCTTGCGGCTCCGGGTGAAGGTGAGGGTGCGGATGCCCTGGCGCACCAGCTCAGCCAGGAGGAAAGAGGCTTCGCTATTAGCACTGCGGCGAGAGGTTTTGGCTTCATCAAGGATGGGTGGATTCCAGAGGATGAAATCCTTCCCCCCGTGGGGAGAGCCATCCCTTTCGACCACCTCAAAGGGTAAACCCACTAGTCTCTCGATGTGCTCCTTCGGGTTAGCGATGGTGGCAGAGCAGCAGATAAACTGGGGCTGGGCATTGTAGAGGGAGAAAAGGCGCTTTAATCTTCGTAATACGTTGCCTACCTGAGAACCAAAGACACCGCGGTAGATATGGGCTTCATCAATCACTACATACCTTAGCCGGCGAAAAAACCTTGACCAGGATTGATGATTGGGGAGGATGCCCAGATGGAGCATATCGGGGTTAGTCAGCACAATCTGGGCTGACCTCTTTATCTGGGGACGCTCCTCCGGTGGGGTATCGCCATCGAAGGTGGCAAATCTTACTGGAGAAGGAAGCAATGAAGTTAGCTCGGCTAAACTACGTAGTTGGTCCTGGGCTAAAGCTTTGGTGGGAAAGAGGTAAAGTGCCCGGCTCCCCTTCTCAGCCAAAATCGCTTCCAGCACCGGCAGGTTATAGCACAGGGTCTTGCCACTAGCAGCAGGGGTAACTACCATAACATTCTTCCCCAAGCTAGCTATCGTTACTGCCGCCGCTTGGTGGGTATAAAGGGAGAATAGCCCTGCTCTCTTGAGCGCTGCCTCCAATGCTGGGTGCAGGGGTTTATCTAGGTCTTGGTAGCTTGGGGCTTGAGGCGGCAAATGTTCAATATGGACAATCTGATTCTTATAGTTGGCTAAACTCTTAATATGGTTGACAAAGGAGGTAACTTTCATCTTTGTTGAAAGATCTTTACTATCATTTGTAGGGACAGACCTTTAGGTCTGTCCTTTCTTCGGACAGGTTTTCAAACCTGTCCCTACACCTGAATATTAGTGGGTGTCAGGTCCCCGAACTGCCCCAGGTGATTTCCCCCGACTCATCAGCCCTGTCCCCTCCCTAACTTCCTGCCAGATAACTTCTCTGACAACGCCCATCCTTTGCTCTAATTCGTCAGTCTTCTTCTCTGTTGCCACTGCCAGAGCGTTTTCAAGAGGTTCATCTCAGGGGAAAGGCATAATCTCAATCTCGTAATCCAGTATCTCTATCTCGAACTTGCTCCGGCTGATAAAGTCAACCACCCTTGATAGCACCTTGTTGACCTGTTGAGCGTCATTGCTAACGCAAGCTATCCCCAGTGTGGCTAATTGCCATAAGTCTTGATCATCGACCTCAGCTATGGCGACATTATAGTTATTTCTCACCCGGGTGATGATAGACTTCAGCACCTGGCGCTTGCCCTTAAGAGACTGGTTCTCAGGCAGGCGAAGTTTTACTTTGCATACACCGAGGCTCATAAGGAAAAACCCTGATAGTCAAGCTATTTTATACTACCCAACCTGGGGAATGCAATTATCCCAGGGAGATTGGGCGGCAGTCCTACCTGTTCTTCTTCGATCGCCTTAGGCGACTGAAGGATCCTTCGCTAATGCTCAGGACGGCCTCTATAGACCCTCCCCTTCACAGAGTCTACCCTGAGCAAGATGAGATTCTTCCCCCGATAAATCGGGGTCAGAATGACAGGGGGCGAAGGGTTCACGGTCAAGGTGACAGCTAGACAAGTCTCTCGGGTCATTTAATTTCTTACGCTTTTCTGATATAATGATTTATGGCAAGTAATTGGAGTAAAAGATGAAAATAGGAAGGCCGCATACTCTTCTTTATTTGCTTATATTAGTAGCCATAGTGTTGCTAGTGTTCGCTTTCTTGCCGAGAGGCGAGAAGGTGCCGGGGGGGAACATAGGTCAGGTAGCAGCTCTAGCCAGGGGGGAGGAGGTAACAGTAGATGGGGTGCCGATCGTCCCTACTGGTCCAGTGGAAATTGAGCACGATAATGACTCAATCACTGTCTTCGATTCAGATGGGAAGACGAAGTTGCTGAAGTGCAAATATGCCCTAGAGTCCAGCGAAGACCTAAAAAACGCTCTTATAAGCAGAGGCGTCCCCGAAGATTCGGTTGTTTTAGATAACATAATCTATAGTCCGCCAGGTGGTTTTAACTGGAGCGGGCTACTGATGACCCTTTTGCCAGTATTTCTTCTTGTTGGCTTATTCTGGTTTCTGCTGCGAGGTGCTCGGGGGGCAAGCAGCCAGGCTTTTAATTTTAGCCGCAGTCGAGCCCGGCTATTCAGCGGGATTAAACCAACAGTTACCTTCGCTGACGTGGCTGGAGTAGATGAAGCAAAGCAAGAGCTTCAGGAGGTAGTGGAATTCCTCAAGTCCCCAGAGAAGTTCCTCTCCTTAGGGGCGCGTATCCCTAGGGGAGTGCTGCTGGTAGGTCCGCCGGGCACGGGGAAGACTCTACTCGCTCGAGCTATCGCTGGAGAGGCTGGGGTACCCTTTTTCTCCATTAGCGGCAGTGAATTTGTGGAGATGTTTGTCGGTGTTGGTGCCTCCAGGGTAAGAGACCTTTTCGATCAAGCTAAACGGAATGCCCCCTGTATTATCTTTGTTGATGAAATCGATGCCGTAGGTCGTCACCGTGGGGCAGGGCTTGGGGGCGGACACGATGAAAGGGAGCAAACCCTGAATCAAATCCTGTCGGAGATGGATGGTTTTGATACCTCTACTAATGTTATTGTCCTTTCGGCTACTAACCGACCTGATGTATTAGATCCAGCCCTGCTTCGCCCTGGCCGCTTCGATCGGCAGGTAATTATAGACCGACCTGATATCAGTGGCAGAAAGGCAATACTGGAGGTTCACGCTAAAGGCAAGCCGTTGGACGACTCAGCAAACCTTGGAACTATTGCTAAGCAAACGCCGGGCTTCAGTGGTGCTGACTTAGCTAATCTGGTTAATGAAGCAGCTATTTTAGCTGCCAGGCGCGAAAAGAAGGTTATTGGTTTGGCTGAATTTGAAGAAGCCATTGACCGCGTAATGCTTGGTCCGGAAAGGAAGAGCAGGGTGATAAGTCAGAAGGAGAAGGAGATAATTGCCTATCATGAGGCAGGGCATGCCCTCGCAGCCAAAAAACTCCCTCATGCTGACCCGGTGCATAAGATCTCTATCATTGCCCGTGGGATGGCAGGGGGCTATACAAAACAACTGCCTGCTGAGGATCGCCACCTTTACACTCCGAGCCAGCTTAAGGATGTGCTGGCTACCTCCCTGGGAGGGCGGGTAGCAGAAGAGATCATTTTCGGTGAGGTAAGCACGGGAGCCCAAAGCGACTTAGAGCAGGTCACCACCATTGCTCGGAGGATGGTCAAGGAGTATGGCATGAGTGAGAAATTACCACCTCGTACCTTTGGTCGACGGGAGGAACTAGTCTTCTTGGGGCGGATGGTCGATGAACAGAAGGATTACGGTGACAAGGTGGCTGATGTGATTGATGAGGAGATCGAGGCTCTGGTCAACAGTAGCTATAATGTAGCCAAGGATATCCTGACTGACAATAAGGCGAAGCTAAAGCAGATCGCTGAGAGGCTGATCGCTGAGGAAACTATCGAAGGTGAAGCCTTAGAGAACCTATTTAATGAACCTGTCCCTTCTACAGGGGCTCAGGTAGAGCAAGGCTAGCTTGATTGAGATAACCCAAACCCCCATCCTTCCTGAGGAAGCAATCAACAAGGTTCGTAAGGATGCTTATGGTTGCGTAGTCACCTTTGTAGGCACAGTTCGGGGTTCATCTTGCGGTAAAAGGGTCCTCTTCCTAGAATATGATGCCTCTGCTCAGGAATTGGCGCGGCGGGAGCTACAGCGAATAGCTGAGGAGATTCAGGTAAAGTGGCAGTTAGAGGATATAGCTATACATCATAGGATGGGAAAGTTAAAGGTAGGGGAGATCACCTTCGTTGTTGCTATAGCCGCACCTCACCGCAAGGAAGCCTTTGAGGCTTGTCAATATGCTATTGACTGCTTTAAGCAAGTAGTAACTAGGTGGGAAAAGGAGATCACAGAAAGTGAGCCGCATTAGGTCTGGCAAGTGCTCGGGGCTACCTCTTACGCTTTATCACGTAGTCAGCCAAGCCGACTAGAGAGCTATGGACAGGATTACGAGGGAGCTGCTCTAGGGCAAGGCAGGCTTGAGAGCGAAACCCTTGGGCAATGTGGTAACACTCCTCGAGGACGCCAAACTTATAAATCCTCTCCATGATCAGCTTTTTCCCCCTCTCCTCGTCTTCCTCAAATATTTCCTTTATAGAGTCGCCCTCCGGACGTTCTAGAAGGAGTATGGTAGGTAGAGTGATGATACCTTGGGATAGGTCACTGGCTACAGGCTTCCCTATGGTTTCCTTTCGACCGGTAAAGTCAAGGATGTCATCTACAATCTGAAAACCCATCCCGAGGTTATAGCCATAATCTTTGAGGGATTGCACCGCTTCCTCTGGGGCTTCGCTTAGCACTGCCCCTGATTCGGTAGCGGCGGAAAAGAGGGAAGCTGTCTTATCGCCAATCCTTTGGAAGTAATGCTCTCTGCTCTTGTCGAAAGGGTTGAGAGATTCATCAATCTCGCCGCTGCATATATCCATCAGGGCTTGGGCAAAGAGTCTTATCACTCGAATATTCCCTGTTTCTGCAGCCATACGGGCTGAAGCAGCAAAAAGGTAATCCCCCAAAAGCACGGCATTAAGATTGCCCCAGAGGCGGTTTATGCTCAGTTTGCCACGACGAAGGTGGGAATTATCGATGGTGTCATCATGGACCAGGGTGGCGGTGTGTAGCAACTCTATTGCAGTTGCTATAGGGAGCAGCAAATCTAAATTATAGTGATGAAATTTGCCCGCCAGCAGAGTCAGGGCAGGGCGAATTCGCTTACCACCGTCTTGCAAAACGTGATTTACTTGCTCTGCCATTCCAGGGGGAGCAGTTCTTGCCACCTGATTCAGTTTTTCCTCTACTTGAGCTATCTCCCGTTTAACGGGTTTGTAGATTGAAGAGAGAGTCAAAGGGCTCCTTTCCCTATTGTGTATATCATAATCCATTAATAAGGGGTATAACCCAGTCGGCTAGTTTCCTCTGCCGCCACCGTTCTCTCGTCCAACTTGGTAAATAAGGGTTCAGGGGGAGCCAGCCTCTGCCCTGGGGGTAATGGATGAACCACCCATCCTTCTTCATCGACCATGCCTTTAAATCCAAGAAGGTGGTGCAGTTTCTGCGAGCTAAAAGGTAAAAAGGGATACAATAGATTCTTGAGGTAGGAGATGACCGACAGGGAGACAAAGAGGGCAGTGGCACAAGCCTCTCTGTCCCTCTTAATCACCTTCCAGGGCGACTTCTCTTCCAGATAGCGATTCGTCTCTTGGGCAAGGGACATAGCCGCCTTTATCCCTTCTCTAAAATGACAGTGGTAAAGGAAATTGTCAACAGAATTAAAGGTAGACTCTGCTGTATGGAGGAGTGCATTGCTTAACCCATCTAGTTCACTGGGAACAGGCACACAGCCATCGAAGTGGCGGTAGGCAAAGGTGAGGACGCGATGCACCAGGTTTCCATAGGTAGCCACCAGCTCATCATTGTTGCGGCGAACAAACTCCCGCCAGGAGAAATCCGTATCCCCTGTCTCGGGCATGTTCACTGAGAGCAGGTAGCGCAATGGATCAGGGTCATAGCGTTCCAGATAATCTGGTAGCCAAACTGCCCAGTTGCGACTGGTAGAAAGCTGTCTCCCTTCAAGGGTTAGGAACTCATTTGCCGGAACGTCGTAGGGAAGGTTGAGCCCCCCGTATCCCATTAGCATTGCTGGCCAGATCATGGTATGGAAGGGAATGTTATCCTTGCCAATAAAGTAATAGCTTTTTGACTCTTGTTGCCAAAAAGCCATCCATCTCTCTTCGTCTCCCTGGAGCTTAGCCCACTCCTTACTTGCTGAGAGGTAGCCAATCACAGCCTCGAACCAGACGTAGATTCGCTTCCCTTCAAAGCCACGCTGAGGTATGGCTACTCCCCATTCGATGTCCCGAGTAATAGCTCGGTCTCTTAGCCCCTCCTCAAGATAGCGCAGGGTGAAGTGGAGGACATTCTGTCTCCAGTGGCTCTGCTGTTTCACCCAGGCGAGGAGCTCATCCCTGAAGGCGCTCAAGCGGAGGAAGAAGTGTTCTGAATCTTTAATTTGGGGAGTGTTGCCACATAGCCGGCAGCGTGGTTCAATCAATTCGGCAGGATTAAGGGGCTTACCACATTTATCGCATTGATCACCCCTTGCCTCTCTGAAACCGCAGTAAGGGCAAGTACCCTCTATGTAGCGGTCAGGCAGATAACGTTGGCAGCGTGAGCAATAAGGTAGAGGCATGCTATCCCGATAGATGTAACCTTTTTCCAGCAGTCTAAGAAAGAAATCTTGAACCACTTGGGCATGATTTGGAGTACCGGTAGTGGTGAATAGATCAAAGTTAATGCCCAGCCTCTCCCAGGAATGAAGGAATTCCTGATGATATTTGGCTGCCATCTCCTGAGGCGTCTTGCCCTCTTGATCAGCGCGAATGGTTATCGGGGTGCCATGCTGGTCACTGCCGGAGACCATTATCACTTCGTTTCCCTTGGCACGGTGGTAGCGGGCAAAGATATCTGCTGGTAAGTAAGCGCCAGCGATATGCCCTAAGTGCAGGGAACCGTTAGCATAAGGCCAGGCTACACCGATAAAAATCCTCTCTGCCAAAATTTAGCTCCTAGGGCATTCTATCATAATTCTCCGCTATGGGCGAACTG
Organism: uncultured Dehalococcoidia bacterium; assembly: GCA_964457045.1. Classification (GTDB taxonomy): domain Bacteria; phylum Chloroflexota; class Dehalococcoidia; order UBA2247; family RBG-13-53-26; genus CAYWDP01. The sequence goes on along the minus strand of CAYWDP010000017.1, from coordinate 9,913 downwards.
AAGCCAAGCTCAGTAGAGCTCTTTTTTGTTATGTTGTCGCCAATGCCAATCGGACTACTTATTGTTCCTCCGAAAGATATCCTGGTGAAGGGCAAGCGTAGCTCTTCGTTCGTTAGGCGGGTCAAGTATACTAGATAACCTGAGTCAAAATCAATGTATCAGCAAGGCACGTCCGCTGTAGGGGCTTTGACATTCGCCTTCTGCTATGCTACAGTTCACCCAGCCTTTGGAGGCATGTAGACACTTCTCTAATGTAAACGGGGGTAAGCTTATGAAGCTGCTAAGAAAAACGAAGTCTATCTGCCCGGAAGACTTGAAGGTCCTGGACGCAGAAATATGGGAAATTGATGGTCAAGTGATGATGAAAAAACATTGCCCCGAACACGGGGATTTTGAAGATATTGTGTGGAGTGATTATGAGGAATATGTAAGGGCTGATAGATTTAGAGATGACGGGAATGGGTTACTTGAACCGAGGGAGTCAAAGGTTGGTTGTCCGTATGACTGTGGCATATGTCAAAAACATAGGTCGCACACCACTCTGCTGATCATCGATGTAACCAACAGGTGTAATTTGCGATGTCCAGTATGTTTCGCCGCTGCCAGTGCAGATGAATACATCTATGAACCAACCAAAGAACAAATAAGGGCGATTCTAGAATATGCCCAAGAGGCCAACTATCCTGTTAGGGTTAGAGGGGTTCAACACAGCGGCGGGGAGCCGACAGTAAGAGAGGACTTGCTAGAGATAATAGGTATGGAGAAGGAGCTTGGCTATGACTATACTTTGCTGGCCACAAATGGAATAAGAATTGCCCAGGACATTGACTATTTTAAGAAGATACGCGATCTCGACGTCTACCTATATTTACAGTTTGATGGTGTCACACCTGAACCTTACATACAAATGAGAGGTCGCGACCTATGGCCGTTAAAGCAGAAACTTATAGAAAATGCCAGGAAGATAGGATTCAAAAAGATTGTTATGGTTCCAACTCTAGCTAAAGGGATTAATGACCATCAGGTTGGCGACATGATAAGGTATGCTGCAGAAAATTCTGACATAATTAAGCATCTTGTTTTTCAGCCGGTTAGCTTTGCAGGAAGAATAGACTTGACTGAGCTAAAAGAGAAAAGAATAACCACCTCCGATGTTATGCGACTTTCCGAAGAGCAGACCAATGGTGAAATTAAGAAAGGCGATTTCTTCGCTCTTCCGATGAATCATACCATGGCTAAGATAATAACCAAGGGAGGGCCACACGTAGATGCTTGTGTTCATCCCCATTGTGGAGTAATAACCCTCATCTCCTATGAAAAAGGGAAACTGGTTCCTGTGCCCCGCTTTGTAAAGAACGAGGAATTTTACGCCAAAATGCGAAGGGTCTTGGAGCTTAACAAGTCTAGGCCAAGAATAATGTGGGCACTGGTGACAGGCTTCCTAAGATATGTCAGCCCCAAGCTCTGGTACCGGCTCCTACCTATTCTGACAGCTAGAAATAATAAGTCGTATCGGTCAATGACAGAGGATTGGCTTCCAGGTCACTGGCTTACGGTGTCAACGATGCACTTTATGGATCCATATAACTTTGATGTAGACAGAGCGCAAAGCTGCTGTCTTCACTATGGAGTTCCTGACAAAGACTCGAAGGCTAGATTGATCCCCTTCTGTGCCATGAACAGCATACACAGATTATCTATAGAAAAGCAGTTTTCAATTCCTCGTAACAGGGAACTGGTTACCTCTCCAGATACAGATACTCTTGTATCATCAAGGCCGATTAAATAGTGTTGCAGTTCTTGTGACAGCTTTTGCTTACCACGATAAATCGGCTAAAAGTCAACAAAAGGCTACAAGTCAAACTTTCGGCGTCCGAAGCCCTTCAAACCATTGGAAGGGCCCTATTGCTTCATTCGGCACTTTGCTCTGCGTCTGACTCACCAGCATGATACAAAAGTCGCATACAGCCCTTGCGGAATCTGTACTTAACATCTTGCAGGTTTCTGCGAAGCAGTTGCGGTATAGCTTTCTGCTGCAGCAAGTGCGCTACACTTTTGTGTGCTTATTCCACTAAATACTTGCACTTTTTGTTGCCTGCTTTGCGACTTCGGCAGCCGTTATGACTTCCCTGCTAGCCTCTCTTTCACCACAAAGAAAATGCCGCGCCTTCGTCGCACATCGTGATAGTGATACAAGTTGACTCGGTTATAAATGTTGCTGGTATGCCGGATGAATACTACGTCCCCCGTTGCGTCTATTTGTTCTATGTCGCCTTCAGAGGGTATGATATCTTGTGGGATTGCTTCAAAGAATATTCGAAAATCCTAATCTGGAGTTCCGTCTATTGAACAACTCGAGGATCTGAGCAAGATTCGAACCTGCGCCGGTTGAACGAAAAACCATATGTAAAGCGGTGAATCGAAACGAAGCCACCTGCGAGCGCTATTCGTGAACAGGAGGAAAAGGGGAGGCAGCCCCGAAAGAAGAAATCGCCGAAAAAGTTAGACACTTCAAGCGAGCTAGATTTAGCCTAGAATAGCCTGCTCCCGGGTGGGATAACGAACACAAACTAGGGGGTGTCAAAATGGAAGAATTAAGAGGCAAGGTCGCTCTGGTAACGGGTGGAAGCTCAGGGATCGGGCGGGCTGCTTCGCTGGTGTTTGCCAGGGAAGGAGCCAAGGTTGTCATAGCGGATATCCAGGTCAAAGGCGGTGAGGAGACAGTGCGGATGATCAAGGAAGCTGGCGGCGAAGCCATCTTCGTCAAGACTGACGTGTCGAAAGGAGACCAAGTCGAGGCCTTGATCAAGAAGGCTGTTGAAACCTATGGCCGACTGGACTGTGCCTTTAACAACGCTGGCGTTGAGGCGGGACAAGCATTGGCCCTACTGGTCGATTCGCCTGAGGAGGAATTCGATCGCCTCATCAGCATAAATCTAAAGGGCGTGTGGCTTTGCATGAAGTATGAGATCCCGGAGATGCTCAAGCAAGGTGGTGGTGCTATCGTCAATACGTCATCGGTAGCAGGGCTGGTCGGCTTTCAACTGAGTGCTCCTTACGTCGCCAGCAAACACGGTGTTGTGGGATTGACTAAAGCAGCGGCCTTGGACTATGCTAAGGCTGGCATCCGTGTAAATGCCATCTGTCCGGGCGTTACCTGCACACCATTGCTAGAGGCTTTGATTGGTGGTGACGCTGAACTTGAGGCCCAGATAGTCGGGGTGCACCCCATAGGACGAATAGCCAAACCTGAGGAGATTGCTGAGGTCGCTGTGTGGCTGTGCTCGGACAAGGCTTCGTTTGTTACCGGTCATGCTATGGCTGTGGATGGCGGCTTAGTGGCAAGTGGAGAATGATCTTATTCCTTGCCAGGGCGATAATATTTGGATAAGGAGGTGCTAAAAATGGGCAAGCTAGATGGGAAGGTGGCTTTAATCACTGGGGCTGCATCAGGAATCGGGCGAGCAACCGCTTTTCTCTTCGCCGAGGAAGGTGCTAAATTGGCTGTCGCTGATTGTGTCCCCGTAGGAGGGCAAGAGACGGTCAGAATGATTAAGGAAGCTGGGGGTGAGGCTATCTTCATTGAGGTTAATGTCTCCAAAGCAGCCGATGTGGAAAGAATGGTCAAGACAACTGTGGACACCTATGGGCGAATAGACATCCTTCACAATAACGCCGGTATTCAGGGACCCTTTGCCCCTGTGACGGAACTCGCAGAGGAGGACTGGGACAGTATTATCAACACTAACCTTAAGGGTGTCTTTCTTGGTTCGAAGTATGCCATCCCGGTGATGCTTAACCAAGGCGGGGGCGTCATTATCAACACTACCTCTGCTGGGGGTCTAGTCGGGATACCGGCTGTGGCTGCCTATTGCGCTTCCAAGGGAGGAGTCATCCAGCTAACTAAAGCAATAGCCTTAGAATATGCCAAGCAGAACATTCGGGTCAATTGTATTTGCCCCGGCGGAACTCAAACGCCAATGATGGAGCCCTGGATACCAGTTGATGCGGCAGCTCGAGAAGCTTTTATGCAGGCGCTGCCCGCGGGGAGGATGATACAACCGGAGGAAATCGCTCGAGCTGCTCTCTTCCTGGCATGCGATGACTCCTCATCTGTCATTGGATCAGTCTTGGTAGTCGATCGTGGCTGGACAGTTGGATGAAAAAACCGTGATGTGCAATGCAACCGAAGCTTATTAAAGCAAAGCCGAAGACCGCCTTGCTAGATGATCTGCGCCAGCAGCATCAACTAGCAGGGTACCTGTTCAAACCCTGCGGAATTTACAACTACGTTTCTCAGAGTTCTACATTAAAGCGAGGGCAGTGGTCAAGTTGAAGAGGGAGGTGAGAAAAGCACAAACAAGGGGTGCTACTCTGGATAAAAATTGGTTGGAGGGGTGATTATATGAAATCGAGCAAGGTTTCTGAGCTATTTGATATAACTGGCAAGGTAGCCATAGTAACTGGAGCAGCTAGCGGAATAGGTCGGGCTATAGCTTTGGACCTAGCTAAGTTTGGAGCAATAGTAGCCATTGCAGATACAGCGATGGAGGATGCTGAACGGGTAGCCAGTGAAATTGAATCCGTCGGCGGCAAGGCAATCGCTATCAGGACTGACGTAACTAAAAACGAGGAAGTTGAACAAATGGTCCAACAGACCGTAGGGAAATTTGGCAAGATCGATATCTTAATAAACAACGCGGGAATTATGGGGATATGTACGATTATGGATATGAAGGAGGCGGACCTAGATAGAACCCTGGACGTAAACCTCAAAGGGGTTATCCTCTGTTCCCAGGCTGTATCTAGACACATGATTAAGCAGAAAAGTGGAAAGATCGTGAATATAGGATCGTCTATTTCTTCGAGGGCTTCGGTATGTAATCTAACCGGAGGAAGTGTCGATTATTGTATCTCAAAGGCGGCAGTCCAAGCTTTTACCAGGTCGCTAGCCATGGAATTGGCTCCCCATGGCATAAACGTTAATGCCATTGCTCCAGGGATAACCAATACACCAATGCATAAGGGTTACTTCGAAGGGGCGGTAGCATATTACAAAAATAGCGTACCCCTTGGTAGATTGGCAGAGCCCGAGGATATAGCAGATGCAGTTGTATTCTTAGTTACAGATGCCGCCCGCTATATAACCGGTCAAACCATTCACGTGAATGGTGGGCAAATAATGGTGGATTAAAACCGGGAAGGTGGAGGATCTTAAGAATTGTATACGGGAATGTTAGCCAAAATCGGATAAGCATAGGGGTGGATACTAATGGCTAAACTAGAAAAACTATTTGAGCCAATTAGAATAGGCAAACTGGAGCTTAAGAACAGGATAGTAATGCCGGCCCTGTGTTCGAAGCTGGGAACCGAATTCGGCGCCGTGAGCAACCGATTGATAGATTATTACGTGGAAAGAGCCAAAGGGGGAGTGAGTCTAATAATAATTGAGAACACCTGTATTGATTGGCCAGTAGGTAAGGCAGGTACCAATCCCATAAGAGCAGATGAATGGAAGTTCGTCCACGGTTTGCACGATCTGGCAGAAGTGGTTCACCTTTACGGAACCAAGATTGCTACTCAACTACAACACACTGGGAGGCAGGGCTCAGCAATGACTGCCGCCGAAGGGCAAGAGCTTGTGGCGCCCACAGCAATTCCCTGCCTACCCACCGGTGGAGAAATGCCGCGGGCCCTAACAATCGAAGAAATCGAGGCATTAATAAGTAAATATGTCCTAGGAGCCGCAATTACCCGAACGGCCGGATTTGATGCTGTCGAGATTCAAGGTGGTCACGGGTATTTGATTACACAGTTTATGTCTCCCTATACCAATAAGCGCACTGATGAATACGGAGGGGATTTCGAGGGTAGGATGAAATTCGCCCTCAGGATTGTGGAAGGGGTGAGGGCAGCGGTAGGGCCTGACTTCCCTATTATCTTCAGAATCAGTGCAGACGAGTACATAGAGGGAGGTCTGACACTGGAGGATAACAAGCTAATTGTCCAGAGGCTGGAATCCGCTGGAGTAGACGCCTTAAGCGTATCGGCAGGGATCTATGAATCGTCACCATGGTACAGCAGGATCTTTCCCACCATGGGTATGCCTGTGGGGTGCAATGTGCATCTTGCAGAGGGGATTAAAAGGGTTGTCAACATACCGGTTATCGTCGCTGGTAAGCTTGGGAATCCATTGCTAGCCGAAGAGGTTCTCAAAGCAGGGAAGGCAGACTTAATCGCCATGGGTAGGCCTTTACTTGCCGACCCGGAGCTACCCCAAAAGGCAGCCGAGGGGAGGCTGGATGATATCCGTCCCTGCCTTTACTGCAATGAGGCCTGTGCTGGCAATCTCTCCCGTATGTGGCGCATAAGCTGCCAGGTAAACGCAGCCTTAGGAAGGGAAAAAGAATATGAGATTAGACCGGCGGAGAAGGTTAAGCGAGTCCTTATTATTGGTGGCGGCCCAGGAGGCATGGAGGCAGCAAGGGTTGCAGCGCTGAGGGGCCATGATGTAACCCTATATGAAAAGGAGGATAGGCTGGGGGGTCAACTGATACCAGCTTCGGTGCCCCAGTTTAAGCGGCCGATCAAAGACCAAGTTGAGTATCTTGAAAATCAAATCAAGAAGCTAGGGGTAAAGATTGAGCTTGGGAAAGAGGCTACCCCGGGATTGGTTAAAGAGCTAAAACCAGAGGTAGTGATCCTGGCAACAGGGGCCTCCCCTCTTATTCCAGAGGTCCCCGGGGCTAAGGGAGGGAAAGTTGCCACTGCGAGCGATATATTGCTGGGAAAAAGAGAGGCTGGTGAGAAGGTCGTTATAGTTGGGGGTGGAGAGGTTGGAAGCGAACTCGCCTGGTTCTTGGCTGAGAAGGGAAAGAAGGTAACCATTGTCGAGATGCTATATGGGGTGGCGATGGATATGAACCTATTTAGTCGCTTTTATCTATTGGATAAGCTGGCTGAGCTTGGCGTCGAGGTGCTAACTAACATAACAGCCGAAGAGATTACAGATGAGGGGGTGGTTGCTGTTGATATGAGTAAGAATAGGCGGGTTATAGAGGCAGATACGGTAATCCTTGCCGTGGGCTTTAGGTCCAACAATGAGCTTGAGGAAAAGCTGAAAAGTGAAGTGCCGGAACTATATAACATCGGGGACTGCGTGAAGCCGGGCAAGATATTAGGGGCGATTCATGGGGGTGCGCGTGTTGCTCGCCTGATCTGAAAAATAAATATGGAATGAGGGTAATCATATGCCTAAAACCATTGTGCTTCCAGTGACCCTAGATACCAAGGGAGAGGAGACTAAATACATTAAGGAGGAGATAGAGAGGAAAGGACATAACACGATAGTCATAGATGTAGGCGTTTTGGGCAAACCTTTAATTAAAGCCGATATACCTCGGGAAGAGGTGGCCCAAGCTGGGGGTAAAAGTCTCCAGGAGCTGGTCGGGGCGGCAGAGAAAGGCGCTGACAGGACAGAGGGAACGAATGTAATGATAAAAGGGGTGGAGAAGATAGTTAGGGAACTTTACTTTGCAGGAAAGCTAGACGGCATAATTTCCCTAGGGGGGTCAACAGGAACTGCCATTGGGACGGCGGCCATGAGAGCATTGCCCATCGGCGTGCCCAAGCTCATGGTTACCACGTGGTTTAATGCCCAGTCTGTAGGCACTAAGGACATAACCATGATGCAAACCCCGGCGGATATATTGGGCCTTAACTCGGTGATGAGAAAGACACTGGCTAACGCGGCTGGGGCAATTGTAGGTATGATTGAGGCGGAGGTATCAGAGCAAGTCAAGCCATTGATTGGAATAACGGCTCTCGGAGTGACCACCCCTGCAGTTATGAAGATTACGCCCCTCCTTGAGGAAAGGGGATTCGATCCCATAGTGTTTCACGCAAAAACCCAGGTACTTGACGAGTTAATAGAAGAAGGTAGAATTGGCGGAATCATAGATCTAACAACGTTCGACGTATTGATACCGCTGGCTTTTCACTTGCCATTAGCACTGGCCGAAGATAGACTTAAGCTCGCAGGCGAAAAGAGACTTCCTCAGGTTATTGCCCCTGGGGGCCTTGATATGATCATATTCCCCGGAACAAAAGACACCATCCCCCCTGAATACAAGGATCGAACATTGCACGTTCACGGCCCAGACAGGGTGCTGGCAAGAACGACCAAGGATGAAGTGGAATGGGCAGCTAAGCTCATATGTGAAAGAGCAAACAGGGCAGCTGGACCGGTTGCCATAGTAATTCCGCTGAGAGGGTTTTCGACGGTGGATAAAGAGGGGCAGCAGTTCTACAACCCTGAGGCTGATGGAGCATTTACGCGGATGGTCAGGGATACTGCGAAAGAAAATGTCACTATCGTCGAGGTCAACGCTCACATTAGCGATGATGAGTTTGCACAGCAGGTGGTTGATACGTTTGATAAGATTACCAGACAGTGAGGTATCCAAGATGGGGCAAAGATTTAGCAGAGACGAGATTCTCAGGAGGCTAAGAAAAACAATCGAGGCGCGAAAGCCAATCATTGCTGCTGGATGCAGCGCCGGTATCATAGCTAAATGCGCTGAACTTGGAGGAGCCGATCTGATAATGGTTTATAGTTCAGGGAAGGCAAGGATAAGAGGGCTTCAAACTACCTTGGTTGAAGATTCCAATGCGGTAACTTTAGAAATGTATGAAGAAATACAGAACGTGGTGAAAGACACCCCCATTATTGCCGGTATCGAGGCAACCGAACCTCCTGCTGGGAGGGATCTAACTGAGCTGGTGAAAAGGTTCACCGATATTGGATACTCGGGCATAATCAACTTTCCCACATATGGTTTCATTTCCGATGAAACCTGGCGTAAGAATAAGGAGGCCGAAGGGCTAGGATTTTCTAGAGAGATTGAGATGATACGGATAGCTCGCAATATGGATATATTTACTATGGCTTACGTCTTCTATCCAGAAGATGCCCGGGCAATGGCTGAAGCGGGGGTTGACTGTATGGTTCCTCATGCAGGAGGAACTGCCGGGGGGCTGGTTGGTTTTGAAGCATCGCCTCTGGGGGATGCAGCGGCTAATGTGCAGAAGATGATCACAGTAACCAAGGAGGTGAATCCGGACATCATTTGTTTAGCGCATGGAGGACCATTTGCCGCCCCCGAGGATACCGAGTATCTTTATGAACACACTGGCGCAGTGGGTTTTGTAGGAGCCTCAAGTATAGAGAGAATTCCTGTGGAAAAGGCAGTCAAGGGGATAGTCGAGGAATTTAAAAGTATACCATTGAAAACGAAAAAATAGCATTTGCCAGCAGGGCAAGAAGATACCCAATCAATCAAGGGGGTGAAAGCATATGGAAATCGAGAAAATGAAGTTGAGCGGATTGATGTCGGCTATGAGGGGCCTTAAGAACAGGGGCTTGATTCACATTTCTGAAGACAGAAAGACTGGCGATTTTGTAGTGATAGTAGGCAAAGGGATACATAGGCAGTGGGGAATCTTCAACCTTCCCGAGGGCATGTGGCGAGTGAGGTGCAAGAAAGAAGAGGTGAAAGAGGCTGTAGATAAGCTCTTAACGGAGAAGATACTGACAACCTGAGCCTGACAGCCCAGCTAGGGGATTTGGATAACTTTGAGTTTGTATATATAGGCGACAGCCCGCCACGGTGGATACAGAGGTATAAGGTCTTTTTGACAAAAACAAAAAGGTTAGATATGTAGAGGAAGCCCCTATGCCAAAGGAAGTCCCTCTAGAATCAGAAGGATTCAATCCATTCGGTGAACTAATAGGCTTGAATTTTGTCAAGTGCGAGAGGGGATACAGTCAATGCGTCTTAGAAGTGAATGAAAAATTGCTGAACCCTCACAAAGTTTTGCATGGAGGAGTTATTTATTCAATGGCGGACACCGG
>CAYWDP010000016.1:5157-22303 GCA_964457045.1 uncultured Dehalococcoidia bacterium | reverse complement strand
TGGCTCTCTTTCTCCCTGCGCCACTTTATTTCCACGCTTTGAGATTTCAGGGTGCGGGGGCTGACCACCACCCGAAGGGGTATGCCTAAAAGGTCAGCATCATTAAATTTCACTCCTGGTGACTCCAAACGGTCATCAAAAAGCACCTCTATACCTTCTGCTTCAAGGTCGGCATACAGCTTCTCAGCCGTTGTGGCTACCTCAGCTTTGTCTATTCCTACGGCACAGAGGTAAACCTGATAAGGAGCTAGGGGAAGCGGCCAGATAATCCCCTGGTCATCGTGGTTTTGTTCGATGGCAGCTGCCAGCAGGCGACCTAGTCCAATACCGTAGCAACCCATAACAATAGGCTTCTGCTCCCCCTCTCGATCTAAGAAAAAGGCACCCTGTTTTTCGCTAAATAAGGTTCCCAGCTTAAAGACATGCCCTACCTCGATCCCTCTCATAGAAGCTAAGCTACCCCCACATTTGGGGCATCCCTGACCTGGTTGAGCGGCGGCGATATCTAACATTAAGTCGACCTGAAAGTCCCGAGGGTAGTTGACATTTTTGATGTGATAGCCCGGCTTATTAGCCCCGGCAACGAAGTTTGCTCCTTGCATTACAGAATCATCAGCCACCGTCTTAATACCAGAGAGTCCCAAGGGAGAGGCTGAGCCAGCCACTAACCCTGCTTGCCGTACTTGCTCGTCGCTGGCTAGTTGCAAATCGGAGCACTTCAGGGCATTCCTTAGCTTCACCTCGTTCACCTCAAGGTCACCCCTGATAGCCACGAAAACCAGATTGCCATCAGCGGAGTAAAACACCGCCTTAAGAGTGCGGCTCTGGGGAATCTGCAGAAAGCCAGCCACTTCCTCAATAGTTTTCATGCCTGGCGTGGCTACCTCCTCCAGTGGCAAGGGTGGTTCACGCTCACCCTCCGGCTTGATGCCTTGAGCCTTCTCTACATTGGCAGCGTATTGACAGTGACGGCAATAAATAATCTCGTCTTCTCCACTCTGGGTAACGACCATGAATTCATGAGACTCTTTGCCTCCAATAGCCCCGCTATCGGCCTCAACCACCATGGTAGGCAAACCACAGCGGTCATAGATATTCTTATAGGCTTGAATCATCTTCTGGTAGCTCAGGTCTAGCGCCTCCTCATCGGTATCAAAGCTGTAGAGGTCCATCATGGAGAACTCTCGAACTCGCAACAGTCCACCCCGAGGGCGTGGTTCATCACGAAACTTAGTCTGGATCTGGTAAAGAAGGAGAGGGAGGTCTCGGTAACTTCTCACCTGGTGGCGCACCAGCTCAGTAACAACCTCCTCGTGGGTAGGCCCGAGGCACAATTTACGCTCCCGGCGGTCAGTGAGAGTGAACAGGCTCTTACCAAAGGAGTAATGCCGCTGGGTCTTCTCCCACAGCTCGAAGGGCTGGAGCACGGGCATCATAAGTTCCTGCCCCCCTATTCTATCCAACTCCTCCCGGATTATCTGCTCTATCTTGCGCAGCACCCGCCACCCTAGAGGCAAATAGGAGTAAATTCCCGCTCCTATCTGATGAATCATCCCGGCTCGAAGCAGAAGCTGATGGCTTACAGTTTCGGCCTCAGCCGGAACTTCTCGCAAGGTCTTGGTGAAAAGCTGAGTTAGACGCATTAAGTCACCTAACTAAAGTTGGTTGCCAAGTTACTTCTTGTCGGCTTTGATAAAGTCAGATAGAGTCAAAACCTCTAGCTCCTTTATGGCACGTAGGGTTTCATCATTGGAAACAATAGCTTCGGCTTTGTGGACAAGCCCCGTGGCAACGTGAATGGCATCAGGCGTTCTTATCTGGTATTTTGCCTTAAGGACTGCGGCTTGTTCTGCTATCTCTGGGGTCACTGGTATCAGCGAGAGATTAGGATAGGTGGCAAAAACACGCTTGTATTCTTCAAACAGAGATACATAGCCTTTTTGTAAGGGACCCGAATATATTTCGGTAAGGCAGATAACAGAGGCAAGCGAGGTAAGCAAGCCCCCTTCCATACGCTCAAAGATTACCTGAGTCAAATTGGCAAAGAGGGGATGATTCTCAAAGTGGTAGATGAAAACCATAGTGTCAAGCACTGCAACCTTAAACTGCGCCAGTCTAGAGGTAAAATCTTCTACTCCCAAGACTCCCTTTCCTTTTGATGAAACTGCTCTCCCCCGCCTAGCTCTTGCCACAGATTACAGCCCAGCCCACGAATATACTCAGCGTATTTTTTAGGCTTGGGAGATATTTGAACAATGCCATCCTTGATGGTTATTATCACCATATCGCCTGGTTGCAATCCCAGGTGCTCTCGTGCCTCTTTAGGCAACACCATCTGCCCCTTACGGCTTAGTTTTACTATAGCGGTTTTCACCATACCTCCATATTTTTGTAAAACATAAGTAGCTTTTGCCTCGATTTTAGCATAAGGTATGCCAACTGTCAAAGAGGGTAGTTGCCTTTCTGTTTTAGATTAACCGGGATAAGCGCCCCATTATGTCATTGCGAGGCACGCAGTGCCGAAGCAATCTCGGAGGAGGGAAAACGATAATGAGATTGCTTCGCTTCGCTCGCAATGACAAAAGAGAATTTTATACTCGCAGCATCGGGGCGGGTGACAGAGCACCCGCACTATGAAAATTATCATATAAGGTGGGGGCTCTGCCCCCCCAAGGTATCAAAAAGGGCTAACTGAGGGTGTTGAAAGATGTAGGGACAGGTCTAAAGACCTGTCCGAGCGATGGACAGACCTGAAGGTCTGTCCCTACAAGGTGATTTATTTTTCAACGGTCTCGGATAACTCGTTAAGGAAATCTTCCAGACGTAGGGTGGGTGGAGTGAAACGGAACCCACCACCCAAAGAGAAGAATAACAAGTGGTGGGTTTCGCTACGCTTCACCCACCCTACAATTACTGAGCAATTTTGGGGCCACGGTTTTCATCATTGAAGCAAGCATCATTCCACTCTGCTCCCTAATATCATTTTCCTACACTTTCCCAAAGGGCCTTTGCCCCAATCTAAGCGCTCTCCACCTCCCCCATCAGCGCCTTCAAAAAATCTTTTTCCTCCACCGTGCGCATCACCTCCCCCTTCCTGAAGAGGGCGCCTTTGCCTTTGCCACAGGCGATGCCCACATCGGCGTCCTTTGCCTCTCCAGGACCGTTGACCACACAGCCCATGACGGCTACCTTGATAGCTTTGTCCAACTTCGCCAAGCTCTTCTCTACAGCCTCGGCAAGACCAGCAAGGTCAACCTCGCACCTTCCACAAGTAGGACAGCTAACCAAAGTAGGGCCATGCTGCCGCAAATTGAGGCTTTTCAAAATTTCATAGGCAGCGATTACCTCTTCTTTGGGGTCAGCGGTGAGGGAGACACGAATAGTATCACCAATTCCAAGGTAAAGCAGAATCCCGATTCCTAAGGCACTGCGGATAGCCCCGGCTCTGGGTAACCCAGCTTCAGTGATACCCAGGTGCAAGGGATAAGGTATCTTCTGAGCAATAAGCTGGTAGGCCTCAATAGTGGTAGGAACGTCGAAGGCTTTGAGGGAAACCTTGATGAGGTCGAAGTCTAGGCTTTCTAGAAGGTGTATTTGCTTTAGAGCAGCCTCAACCATCCGCTCAGCAAGAGGGACTTGGGGGGTTGCTGGTTTGGGCAGGCTGCCGGCATTTACCCCAATGCGAATAGGGACCCCCCTTGGCTTAGCAGCCTGGACTATGGCAGCAATCTGTTTCGGTTGGCTGATATTGCCTGGGTTAAGGCGAAGCCCATCGACCCCTGCCTTCAAGGCTGTTAAGGCAAGGCGGTAATCAAAATGGATATCGGCAATGAGGGGGATATGAATAGCCCGCTTAATGGAGGAGAGGGCTTGAGCAGCCTCCTCGTCAGGCACAGCTACCCTGATCAGCTCACAGCCGTATTCCTCCAACTCACGGATTTGGCTAATAGTGGCAGCTACATCCCGGGTGTCGGTTTTGGCCATTGACTGGACAACCACAGGAGCCCCGCCACCAATAGTTATGTCACCTAATTTTATAGCTTTTGAAGCTCTACGTTGCCTCATAGACCAAAGCCCTCCCCCCTGATCAGGCGAAGAATATCACTGTAGAATACCAACACAAAAAGGGTGAGAATAAAGGCAGTTCCTATGGCATAGGCAAGGCGCACTGTGCGGGGGGAAAGACGCTTGCCCCGACGAACCCCCTCTATTAGAGCTACCAACATCCCTCCCCCATCCAAGGGGGGGACGGGGATAAAATTGAATAAAGCAAATCCCATGCTGATGAGGCCACCCAAAAATAGTACATTGCTCAAACCCAAGGATCTCACCGCCTCTACGGTTAATTGCCCGGCTCCTACAGGTCCCACCACTGCCTTGCTGGGGTCTTCCTTGATAATATCGAAGGACTCCACTATCAGCTCAGGGATGTGAACAACAAAATCGCCACCACGGTAAATTGCTTGCCAGAAGGGTAATCGCTGTTTCTCGATATGGGTGTCACGGACCCATTGGTTATCAAGTCCGATTGCCTGACCCCCATTCTGAGAACTCAGTTCCAAACTCCTGGAGAGTATCTCTTCACCCCGGAGCAGAAACACTTCTATTTTCTCTCCCGGTTCGGCAGAACTTATGGCGTCAGACATGCTCTGGGCACTATAAATAGGTTGCTTATTGATGCTTAGGATTGTATCCCCCGCTCTAATGCCTGCCTTTTCTGCCGGAGAGCCCCCCTCTACTTCAGTCACTATTCCCCAACATAACAGAATTCCGATGGTATACCGATTCAACTCAGAGTTGAACTCTGGCCTCAGGTGAAGCTCAAATTGCTCTCCACCCCTTTGTAAGAGTAGAGCTTTCTTCTCTTCTCCATTCGAGTTTATCGCCTCCTGCACGTCTTCCCACTGGTGAATCTCCTGTTCAGCTATTCTCAGGATTATGTCCCCTGGCTGCATGCCAGCTTGTTCCGCTGGTGAATCCTGCGCCACGGAGTGCACCATAACCCCATCACCACTAATCACCTCTGTAGGCACCATAAAAAAGGCACTCAGAAAGACAAAGGCTAGAAAGACATTAACTAGAGGTCCAGCAGCATACACGCCCATCCTTGTCCATGGACCTTTACCGGCTAAGCCGCCGGGCACGGTAGGGTCATTTTCTCCAGTGGTCCTGACGAAAGCCCCCAGAGGTATGAGGTTAATCGAGTAAATGGTTTCCCCTCGCTTGATGGCAAAAAGTCGAGGAGGAAAGCCAACACCAAACTCTTCAACCACTATCCCGGCTCTCTTAGCAGCAACAAAATGTCCCAACTCATGAGAAGAGACCAAGATGAAGAGAACTGCAATGAAGCTAATGATAGCTACGGCAACGCTCATAGTTTATCCCGGTCTCCAATTCTCAGCGTATTCCCTGGCCCAGGCATCAGCAGCTAAGATCTCCTCCAGGGAAGGACAGCTTATGCTTTCATGGTGTTCCAGGGTCTCCTCTACTAATTTAGCAATATCTAGAAACCCAATGCGATATGAAAGAAAAAGTCCTACTGCCACTTCGTCAGCAGCACAGAGCACCGCAGGATAAGTGCCACCCTTTTCTCCTGCCTCCATAGCCAGTCGAAGACAAGGGAATCTAGTCAAATCTGGTGGTTCAAAATTGAGAGAAGCAAGTCTACCCCAATCAATCCTAGGGAGCTGAGGGTTGAACAGCCTTTCGGGGTAAGAGAGGGCGTACTGGATAGGCAAACGCATATCGGGTGGGCTTAATTGCGCCTTGACCGAGCCATCAGCAAACTCCACTAGCGAATGCACTATACTCTCAGGATGGATTATTACATCGATACGCTCTAAAGGTAAATCGAATAGCCAGTGCGCCTCAATGGTCTCCATTCCCTTATTCATTAAAGTAGCCGAGTCAACCGTCACCTTCTCCCCCATTTGCCAGGTAGGATGCTGGAGGGCTTGCTCTGGGGTTATGGCCGCCAGCTGCTCCGACGGATAGCGGAGAAAGGGTCCTCCTGAGGCGGTGAGGACTAATCGGGCCACTTTTTCCTTATACTCACCACGCAGGCATTGCCAGATAGCACTATGCTCACTATCTATAGGGATAATTTCTACCCCGTACTGCTTTGCCTCAGCCATAACAACACCCCCTGCCATTACCAGCACCTCTTTGTTAGCCAGGGCAATTTGCTTCCCCGCTCGAATTGCGGCCAGAGCAGGGGCAAGACCAGCTTTGCCTGAAGTAGCTACCACCACAAAATCTACCTCTGGGTGAATAACCAATTCCTCCGGAGGAAGAAGCTGGTAGTTTCCGATGGGTAGGCCAGAGCAATCGTCTTTATGAAAAGAAACAAGCTTAGGCTGAAATTCCTCCACTTGTCTGGTCAAGAGTTTGACATTCCTTCCAGCCCCCAGAGCTACCACGCAAAGTCTATCACTCAAAGCACGCACTACTTCCAGCGTCTGCTGACCTATGGAACCTGTAGAGCCAAGGATAGCTACCCGCTTTACTCCACCACCCATATTACATAATAGTATACAATAACCCCAGTGAAGACAAGGCTATCTATACGGTCGAGGATACCACCATGACCAGGTATCAAGCTGCCTGAGTCCTTCACCCCTGCTCTCCGCTTCAGTAATGACTCTGAAAGGTCACCGATCTGGGCGAAAAGTCCGATAAAGCAACCAATGAGTATAGTTTGAGCATAGCTGATAGGCAAGGACAAGCCAACTACATCAAGAAGGGTATAGAGAATCAAAGCTGCTGCTAGGGCAGCAATAAACCCTCCAATCGCCCCTTCCCAGGTCTTCCCTGGACTTATGGTGGGAGCCAAAGGGCGTCTGCCCCAGGCTCTGCCTATAAAAAAGGCAGCAGTATCACAAGCAAAGGCAGAAAATAGAGCAAAAATGACCCATTCCTTCCCCTGGTCAAGCTCCCTCAAAGCCACATAATGGCCCAGCATCCATCCCATATAGAGGATGCCGGCTAAGGTCCATGCCCAGCTTACAAAAGCCCTCCCCCTTGGGGGAACAAAGGACAGCCAAACTAAAGGCAAGGTTATTGCTGAGCCTAACAACGATGGGGCAATGTAATCAACCTCGTAAGTAGCGTCAAGGTGGGCACTCAAAATAAAGAGCAGAGTCCAGACTATTCCAAAGATGGTAAGGGGCTGTCCTCCTGAAAGAGCTGCCAGACGGAAGAACTCTAGAGCACCAATTGCAGCAAAGGTAGCGATCAGGAGGATTAGGAGAGGAAACCAAGGGGTATCAAACCAGATGAAAGCCAGCAGAAGGGGTATGCCCCCTAGGGCAGCGATAATCCTTTGTCTCATCTACGCCTGACTGGGTCACTCTTACTGGCGCCAGCCTCCTCCAAAGGTTCGCTCTCTTTTACTATAAGCAAGTAATGCCTTTCTGACCTCTTTCTCATCAAATTCAGGCCAAGGGACAGGGGTAAAGTAGAGCTCGCTATAGGCTGATTGCCATAGCAGAAAATTGCTCAGCCTCATCTCACCAGCGGTGCGAATAATCAGGTCCGGGTCGGGCAAGCCATTGCTATATAAATAACTAGTGAATATATCCTCATCAATCATCTCAGGAGTAAGGCCTTCCCTTATAATGTGCTTCACAGCATTTATGATTTCAGCCCGAGCCCCATAGTCGAAAGCAATACTAAGGGTCATCCTAGTGTTATCTTTAGTTACCTCAATGGCGTGCTGAATTTGCTGCTGCAGTTTTTCAGAGAGTCTGTCAATCTTTCCCAGGTGACGAAGCTTGATTCCCTTCTCATGCAAAGCCTTGGTTTCTCGCTTGATCACCCGGTTTAGGATTTGCATTAATCCCCTAACCTCCCTCTCGGGACGCCTCCAGTTTTCAGTAGAAAAGGCGTAAAGGGTAAGGTATTTGACCTGGTATTTAGCAAAGGTTTCGACAACGCGACGAATGTTTTCAGTCCCAGCGCGATGCCCTTCAAGACGGGATAAGCCTCGCTGCTCAGCCCATCTGGCATTCCCATCCATAACAATGGCAACATGGATAGGAAGGGGAGCAATCTCTGTCTCAGTTAGCTGGGCTTTTGACATTGTCGGGAGGAAATCATCAAATTTCCATAATCTCTGCTTCTTTATCCTGACCTACTTCGTTAGCTTTGCCGATGAAGCTATCGGTAAGCTTTTGTAGTCGATCTAAAGCTCGTTTACTCTCATCCTGCGAAATCT
Organism: uncultured Dehalococcoidia bacterium; assembly: GCA_964457045.1. Classification (GTDB taxonomy): domain Bacteria; phylum Chloroflexota; class Dehalococcoidia; order UBA2247; family RBG-13-53-26; genus CAYWDP01. Next base: position 14,088 of record CAYWDP010000016.1, on the reverse strand, counting down.
CTTTCTCACTCTCTAATCTCCTCAGCTCCTCCATTGCTTCCCGTCTTAGGTTTCGAATCGCCACCCTTGCCTCTTCAACTCTCCTCCGCACTACCTTGACCAGATCCTTCCGCCGTTCCTCAGTGGAAGGTGGAATCACCAGACGAATACTGGTTCCGTCATTTATAGGATTAAGTCCCAGATCTGACTGAAGAATAGCTTTCTGAATACTAGCTAAAGTATTCCTATCCCAGGGTTGAATCACCAACAGCTTTGCCTCTGGTACGGAAATAGTGGCAATTTGATTGAGTGGGGTAGAAACGCCATAGGCATCGACCTTGATGTACTCCACTAAAGCAGGTGTAGCTCGCCCGGTGCGAATGGTGTTCAGCTCCCTTTTCAGAGCCTCAACAGTCTTTTGCATCCTCCCATCCACAGCCAAGAGGGTCTGGTCAATCATTCTTTACCCCTCAGTTGAAACCAAAGTCCCAATTGGCTCCTTCGCCACTGCCCGCTGTATGCTACGAGGTGCCTGAAGATCAAAGACGACTATGGGCAGGTTATTCTCCAAACATAAGGTGAAGGCAGTAGTATCCATAACTTCAAGTCCCATATTTAAGGCTTGGCGATGGCTTAAGTGATCGAACTTCTTAGCTTGGGGGGTTTTCGAAGGGTCAGCACTGTAGACGCCGTCAACCTTATTTTTTGCCATAAGTAATACCTCTGCCTTGATTTCAATCGCTCGCAAGGCTGCTGCTGTATCAGTAGTCATATAAGGATTTCCTGTGCCAGCAGCGAAGATCACCACTCTCCCTTTCTCCAAATGGCGAATAGCTCGACGACGAATATAGGGTTCGGCTACTGATTGAATAGGAATGGCTGATTGGGTTCTAGAGACGATGCCTTCTCTCTCTAAGGCATCCTGAAGAGCCAAGGCATTTATCACTGTAGCTAACATCCCAGCATAATCGGCGGCAGCTCTATCCATGCCTCCCGCTTCAGCATCAGTTCCACGCCAGATGTTACCTCCCCCCACCACTATGGCTACCTCAACCCCAGCTTCCTTTAACTCTTTGATTTGCTGGGCGACCATCTTCATAGTTGAAGCGTCAATGCCAAAGTCGCTCTCGCCCATAAGAGCCTCACCACTGAGCTTTAGCAAGATACGCTTATACTTGGCGGTAAGCATAGTTTCAAAATACTCCCCAGATAGCCTCTGGCTAAATTTAAGCCTCTATTTAACCTGGAAAGGATAACCCTCCACTTATACTGAAAATTTGCCCCGTGATTTGATTTGAGTCTTCTGACGCCAGAAATAATGCCAGTTGTGCAATATCGTCTGGTTTGTTGATGCCAAAGGGCATCCGTTCTTCTGCCTTCTTGAATATCTTGAATATAGGGGTATCAGGGTTTGCCATCGCGTATTCATAGCCTGGTGTATCTTTGGTTACAGTAGTGCATATGGTATTAATCCGTATCTGCCAAGGGGCATATTCTTGTGCCAGTACCTTAGTCATCAATACTACAGCAGCTGCGGCACCACCGATTAAAGATTCTCCCTTGGTAGGCGTTCTCCCTGCGTCGGTGGTTATGATGATGATTTTGCCCCTTTGCCTTTCCATCATGTGATCAAGGACAGCCCTTATGCAGTATAGCCTGGAGAGCAGATGACTTTCGATAGTATCTATATATAGTGCGGGGGCAATATCGTGGAAGGGCTGAGGTGGGGCACCTCCTCCACCACCGCTGGCAACCAAAATATCGATCTTGCCAAACTCTTGTACCACCTTGCGCACCATCTGCTTTATTTCCTGATAGTTCCATATATCTGCTCGTTCAAAGCAGGCTCTTCGGCTCAAGCCTTTGATCTGCTCCACTACTTCTAAAGCAGGGCCTCGGTTTCTTGCGTTTACTACGATATCCGCTCCATTTTCAGCAAACTTAAGAGCTATAGCTCTACCAATACCTTTGCTTGAACCTGTCACCAGTGCTACCTTACTGCTTAAGTTTGCCTGCACAATTTGCCCTCTCCAAAGGCAGCTTGTTTTACTTGCCTAATTCGAATCTGGCAAATCTCCTTATGCTTACTTTCTCACCTACTTTAGCCATGACCTCAGCGATAATCTCTTCAATTTTCCTTGTCTGGTCTTTAATGAAGGGTTGAGACAAAAGGCACACCTCCTCAGGGTTTAATTTCGCTCCCTCAGGAATTTCCTCAGCGGAGATGAACTGTGGAGCAGTAGCTACCACTTGCAAAGTCAGGTCGTGAGCCAGCGCCTTAAATTCATCAGTCTGGGCAACGAAGTCGGTCTCACAATTCACCTCCACCAGTGCCCCGAGACGCCCGCCAGGGTGGACATATGCTTCGATTAGCCCCTGAGAGGCAGCACGGTTTATCTTCCCCTCTGCCTTAGCTAGACCCCGCTCTCGCAAGATCTCACATGCTCTTCCCAGGTCACCACCAGCTTCCTGGAGAGCATCCTTGCACTCCATTACTCCAGCACTAGTCCTCTCCCTCAACTCCTTGATCAATGTCACTGAAATCTGCACTACTTTCCTCCTCTTCAGGAACAAAGGTTAATGAACCAAGAGCCTCAATAGCCTCTTCTCCACCAGCTATCTCCACGCCCTCCTCGGCTTTCTCTAAAATCCCCTTCCCCTCAAGGACAGCGTCAGCTATCTTACTGCATATAAGCTTCACTCCCCTCACAGCGTCATCGTTAGCTGGGATAGGATAGTCAACCTCATCGGGGTTGCAATTAGTATCCACCATAGCCACGGTAGGCACCCCCACATGCCTCGCCTCAGCTATAGCAATCCTTTCCTTGGAAGGATCGACAATAAAAAGGACACTAGGGAACTTGGTCATTTCCTTAAAGCTACCCATTTGACGGTTCAATCGCTGAATGCTCTTTTCCAGCCTCAGAGCCTCCTTCTTAGGCAATCGATGAAACATGCCTCTTGCTTTCTGGTCTTCTAAATGAACCAGATGATCGATGCGCGCTTGAATAACACTAAAATTGGTAAGCATCCCCCCTATCCAGCGCTGATTAACGAAGGGCATGCCACATCTTTTTGCTTCTTGCTCGATTGCCTCTTGAGCTTGCTTCTTTGTACCTACAAAGAGGATATCTCCTCCTTTAGCCACTACATCGGTAATAAAGCTACAGGCTTTTTCCAGCAAGGCTAGAGTCTGCTCCAGATTAATAATGTGAATACCATTGCGTTGAATAAAGATGTACTTCTTCATCTTCGGGTGCTGGCGACCAGCCTGGTGTCCAAAGTGAGCTCCAGCCTCTAGCAACAATTTGATAGAAATAGCATTTGTAGAACTCTGCTGCGTCATGTCTCCTCACAAGATATATCGACTAAGATTTTCATCTTTGATTAAGCTCCCCACTTGCTGCCAGACATAGTTGGCATCAACTACCACCTGCTCACCTCTCCTTTCAGAAGCGGTAAAGCTCAAATCCTCTAACAACCTTTCCATTATGGTAAATAGTCGCCGAGCGCCAATGTTCTCAGCACGCTCATTCATCAATACCGCTAAGCGGGCTATCTCTCGAATTCCATCTTCAGTAAAACTAAGAGCAACCCCCTCTGTAGCTAGTAGTGCCTGGTATTGCTTGGTTAAGGAGTTACGAGGTTCTACCAGAATCCTCTCCAAATCTTGTTGGCTGAGGGGATTGAGTTCTACCCTCAAGGGGAGACGCCCTTGAAGTTCAGGTATAAGCTCAGAGGGTTTATTTTGCGAGAAGGTGCCGGCAGCGATAAAGAGTATATGCTCCGTCTTCATTGAACCATAGCGCGTCATCACCGTTGTCCCCTCTAAAAGTGGAAGGAGGTCACGTTGCACCCCTTCTCCAGAAACGTCCCTCCCTATATCTACTCTAGGACCACAAAGTTTATCAATTTCATCGATGAAAACCACCGCACTCTCTTCTGCCCTGTTTATGGCCTGCTCTAATACTTGGTCAAAATCAAGCAGCTTGTTAGCCTCCTCCATAGTAAGAATGCGTCTTGCTTCTTTAACGCGAACCTTTCGTTTTCGCTGTCCGGTATGGCTTCTAAAGCCCCTATGGAATTCGTTGAACAAGCTATCATCCTCTAAGTCCATCTCCAAACGGGAGTTGATTAGACTCGCCCCTTCCACATCACTGACAACTTCAATCTCGATGAACTGCTCTTCCAATTGGTGACTAAGCAAAAGCTTAGTTACTCTCTGTCGGCTTATGGGAGAAGCTCCTCCACCTCCTGCCCAAGTTGGAGCCTGCTTGGTTACTTTAGAAATACCTTTAAGGGCTTGCTGTCCTTTCTCTGTTGCTCGCTTGCTTCTTTGCCTCAGTTGCTGACATAAATAGCCAACGATTCTCTCTGTGGCTAGTCTCTCTGCCTTACTTTCTATCTCTTTTAATTCCTCGTGGTAGACCTTACTAGCGCTTACCTCTACAAGGTCATAGATGATTGACTCTACATCGCGTCCTACATAGCCTACCTCGGTGAATTTAGTTGCCTCTACTTTAAGGAAAGGGGCATTTATCATCGCTGCTAGGCGACGGGCTATCTCCGTTTTCCCTACCCCTGTTGGCCCAATCATCAGGATATTCTTAGGGATAACCTCGTCGCGCATCTCTGGAGGGAGCTTTCTGCGTCTTTCTCGATTAGATAAAGCAATGGCTACTGCCTTCTTTGCCTCCTGCTGACCGACAATGTATTTATCCAACTCTTGAACGATGATTTTCGGCGTCAAATCGCCCATTTAACCTCCTTAGGGAAGTCGTCTTGTGGTTAAGTTTAGCACAGAGGGAAGGGGAAGGCAATAGGAATTCTTCAAGGGTGTTTAGTGTCACCCTGAGCGCTAGCGAAGGATTCTTCGCTTCGCTCAGAATGACAAAGTGGGGTTACTAAACGCTCTCGTTCTTCCCTAAATTGACTTCACTTAGTAGCCATGTTATCATCACCGTTGGAGGAAGGGTGTCAGCACTGACCAGGCTTTATCAAGAGATAGCTAATTGCCACCAGTGTGAGCTAGCCAAATACCGCAACAGGGTAGTGCCTGGTGAGGGAGCAGAGGATGCAGATATAGTATTTATCGGTGAGGCGCCCGGCTGGCATGAAGACCAGCAGGGTCGTCCCTTTGTTGGTTCCGCTGGGCAATTTTTGGAAGAGTTACTTGCCTCAATCGGGTTGAAAAGAGAAGAGGTCTATATCTGCAACGTTATCAAGTGTAAACCACCACAAAATCGAGATCCTCTACCAATAGAGATAAGAGCCTGCCAGCAATGGCTTGACCGTCAGCTAGAATTGATTCACCCTAAGCTCGTCGTTACCCTAGGACGCTACTCTCTGGCCAGATTCTTTCCTGGGGAAACCATAAGCAAGGCTCATGGGAAAACACGCAAAGAAGGCGACGTTCTCTACTATGCCATGTATCACCCCGCGGCTGCTCTGCACCAACAGAGTCTGCGCCAAATAATTCAAGCCGATATGCTCAAAATCCCCTCCTTGCTTGCCCAAGCAGAGGAAATCCCGGAAACAGAGAAGAAACCCCAGCAACTAAGCATGTTTTAAAAAGGGAATCCACTTAAGACAAGAGAGCACACATCTATGAGACTCTTTCCCCGCATCGTCATCTCCTCTTTGATATGGCGACTCCTGCCCTTATTCATTGTGGCAGCTTTAATAATCTGGTTCTGGGATAGGGAGAATTTCTCTCTACTTCGCACTTTTGGAATAGGCATCTTCCTGCCAATATTAGCCGTGGCAATCCTTATTTGGGTGATTTGGCAGCGCAAGTTTTCTCTCTTTTCAAAATGGTGGAATCGATGGCTGGGGGCTATTGCCTTCGCTGCCGCTTTACTCGGTCTACTCGCCTTCTTCACTTTAGATGGTATCCCCGAGGAGAAAATCACTCTGGGAGGAAATTGGGGGAAGGCCATCATCGGAACTGACGAGGGCTCCACGGCTATGGGTGTCTTACGGATAATAGGCATAGCTATAGTTGGGGTAGCCTTTATAGGACCACGTTTCACCTGGCGACTGCTGCAGCAGCTTATACGCTGGGGGCAAAGCTCAATAATGTGGCTCGGTAGGTTCTACTCTCAACATTCAGTTCATCAACCCCTCCTTAATTGGATAGGGAAACGGCGTCGTGTTCCAGAAATCTCAGAGAGGGTTCCCTCCCCATATCAACCAGTGATTAAGCCACCGCCGGAGGCAAAGGAGGTCAAGATTACTCCCAGAGAGGCTCCAAAGGTAACACCGGCTCTCTTACCAGTTCCTTTCCCAGGAAGTTGGCAGTTGCCCAGCCTCGATCTCTTGGATGAGATGGCTGAAGTTGAGCTTAGTCAAGCTGAGGTGGAGAGAAGGGCAAGGCTAATCGAGGAAGCCCTTGCTAGCTATGGGGTGGAAGCTAAGGTAGTGCAAATAAATGTCGGTCCTACCATTACTCAGTTTGGGGTAGAACCGGGGTGGGATCGTAAGTATAAAGAGGTAAAGGAAAGGGACAGGAATGGCAATCTCAAGGTAAGGATTGAGGAGTTATCTCGAACTAGGGTCAAAGTAGAGCGTATCACCTCCTTAGCCAATGACCTAGCTCTTGCCCTGGCTGCCCCCAGCATCAGGATAGAAGCGCCCGTACCTGGTAAGTCGATAGTGGGGGTCGAAGTTCCTAATTCCGCTATGAGGTTGGTCTCTCTTCGCGAGGTGATGGAAAGCAACGCCTTCCAAAAACTCAGCTCAAAGTCAAAGCTTGCTTTAGCTCTAGGCAAAGGTACCGCTAGCGAGATAGTAGTCGGGGATTTAGCTAAGATGCCTCACCTGCTTATTGCTGGGACTACTGGGAGTGGCAAGACAGTATGTCTCAGTTCCGTTATCGCCTCCTTGCTGATGAACAATACGCCTGATGAGCTACAATTTATCATGATTGATCCTAAGAGAGTGGAGCTTATCGCTTTCAATGGGGTGCCTCATTTGATGACCCCGGTTATCACTGAAAAGGAAAAGGCGGTGGAGGTACTAAAGTGGGGCAGCCAGGAGATGGAGAATCGCTATCGTAGATTAGCCTCGATAGGAGCGCACAATATCGAGGCATACAATAGAAGCAGTAAAGCAGAGAAGCAAATGCCCTACCTTATATTCACCATTGATGAGCTGGCTGACCTGATGATGACCAGATCTGAGGAAGTGGAACCCCTTCTTTGTCGACTAGCACAAATGGGTCGGGCAATAGGCATTCATCTGGTAGTAGCCACTCAGCGCCCTTCAGTGGACGTAGTCACCGGGCTTATCAAGGCTAACTTCCCCACCCGTATCAGCTTTGCGGTAGCCTCACAGGTGGACTCACGCACCATCCTTGACTGTGCTGGTGCGGAAAGGCTGCTAGGGCGAGGTGACATGCTTTACCTTACTCCCGAAATAGCCAAGCCAAAACGCCTTCAAGGATGTTTTGGCTCTCCAGAGGAAATCGAAAGGCTGGTGATTTTCTGGGGTAACCAATCTCAAGCCCAGCCGGCTGAAGCCTTCGCCTATACTACCAAGGAAGCTCAGGACCCGCTCCTGGAGCAGGCGCGACTTCTAGCAAGGGAACATAAGCAAATTTCTGCCTCTTTCCTGCAGCGGCAGTTGCGCATCGGTTACCCCCGAGCAGCACAACTTATGCAGCTACTCCAAGAAGAGGGTATAGACGAAGAGGATGAAACAAGAAGATCTTAAATACAAACGTTAACCTGTTGATACTTCGCTTTCCACGAGGTTAAGAAATGGAAAAGGTGCTAACAGGCATAAGGATCCTTGACTTTTCTTCTTGGTTCGCCGGTCCCTATGCTTCCACACTTTTGGCTGATATGGGAGCCGAGGTTATCAAGATCGAAAGACCCGGTGGCAATGAGGAAAGAACCTTTGGGCCTTTTGCTCCCAATGAGGAGAGCATGCTTACTATGGTTACCCTGCGGAATAAGAAGGGGATCACCCTAAATCTTCGCAACCAGAAAGGGAAGGAAATACTCCAGGGTTTAGTGCAATGCTCAGATGTAGTGTTGCATAGTTTCACTATCGGTTCAGAGGAGGCGAAGATATTAAGCTACAAGTCCCTTAAAAAGATTAACCCGGCGATTATTTTGGCAACAGTTTCTGGCTTTGGTTCCACAGGACCTTATGCAGAGCGCCCTTGCTTCGATACTATTGCCCAGGCTTTATCAGGGGCAATGAGCTATACAGGTTTCCCCGATGGTCCTCCTATCAGGTCAGGTGTAGCCTGGGTAGACTTTAGCACTGGCGCCCACGCTGCACTAGGAATAATGCTAGCCCTCTACCATCGGCTGCTAACTGGTAAAGGGCAGATGATAGACCTAGCTCTGCTAGATGTGGCTGCTTCTTGCGTAGCTGGCCTTGCTGTTGCCGCTGAGTATAAGGTTTCGGGCTTTGTTCGTCAGCAACTCGGCAACCACAGCTATTATACTTTCACTGATTGCTTCCAGGCAAAGGATGGGTGGGTGATGCTGGGTGCCACAACCAATCCCATCTGGAGGAGATTCCTTAAAGCGATAGGAAGGGAAGATTTAAAGGATAACCCTAAGTTTAAAGACGATAGGAGTCGTTTTCAAAATCGTGAGCTTATTCAACCTATAGCTAGGGAGTGGGTAGGTAAAAGAACTGTAGAAGAAGTAGTTCAGCAGCTAAGCCAAGCAAGGGTGCCTTGTGGTCAGGTAAATGATGTTGCCCAGATGGTTAACGACCCCCAGGTCAAAGCCAGAGAGACGCTGGTGGAAATAGAATACCCTGGCGTGGGCCAGGTCCCTCTCCCAGGAGTAGTTATAAAAATGAATGAGACACCGGGCACAGTGGAAAGACGCGCCCCTAAGGTAGGAGAAAACAACGTAGAGGTTTATAGTGAGCTTCTAAACTTTACAACCCAGGAACTTTCCCAACTTGAGGCGGAGGGGGTTATTTGAG
>CAYWDP010000016.1:3459-5057 GCA_964457045.1 uncultured Dehalococcoidia bacterium | reverse complement strand
CACCCTTGACAAATAGGCGAGGATTTGTTATCATGTAAATGCCATCGACCGTAAGGCGATGAGCTTTTAGTGGTTTAAAAATAAGTTCGCTTGGATCGGTAACGACCGAGACGGCAAATATGGTAAAGCTTAAAGTGCCTTCTTGGCGTTGCCGAGAAGGCACTTTTATTATGGGTTTGGGAGACATGACAAACATAGGCTTCATAGGGGCCGGGACTGTGGGGACGGCCTTAGCAGTAAGACTGAGAGAAAAGGGCTATAAGGTAATAGCGGTCGCCAGTCGCACCCCTGCCTCAGCCGAAAGACTGGCTGGTATGATTGATAACTGTGAAGTCCACAATAGTGGGCAAGCTGTTGCAGATGTGGCGGAGATGGTCTTTATTACTACCCCAGACGATGCCATTGCCAAGGTTGCTGCACAGGTAAAGTGGCATTCAGGGCAGAGTGTGGTTCACTGCAGCGGGGCAGACTCTTTGGACGTCCTTGAACCTGCCACAAAAGTTGGAGCCCAAGCCGGTGCCTTTCATCCCCTACAAACCTTCGCTAGCGTAGCCTATGCTATAGAGAACATCCCTGGCTCTACCTTCGCTTTAGAAGCAGAGGAGCCCCTGCTGAGCACCCTAAAGGAAATGGCTACAGCCCTCGGAGGGCGATGGATAAAGCTTAAACCCGGTGATAAGGTTATTTATCACGCAGCAGCAGTATTCGCCTGTAATTACCTGGTAACCTTGGTCAAGCTGGCTACTGACCTGTGGCAGATAATTGGTGTCCCCAGCCCGGAGGCAACCCAAGCCTTGCTCCCTTTGCTACGAGGCACCATCAACAACCTGGGTAATGTGGGGCTACCCCATTGCCTCACCGGACCTATTGCCCGAGGGGACTTAGGAACAATAAGCAAACATTTAACGGCACTAAAGGCTAAAGCGCCGGCATTGCTTACCACCTATCAAGAGCTAGGGAGGCAAACCATTCCTATCGCCTTAGCCAAAGGAAGGATCGATGAACAAAGGGCAAAGGAGCTATGGGAACTTTTGAGCCAAAACTGAGGCTGTTTAGAAAATGTAGTTGCGGGCTTCTATCGAGCCTGGAAAGGCTCTCCCACAGCAGTTAATGTGGGAGACTCCTTCTGGGGTCGATGGGCAACTACAAATTTCGGAGGTGAGTCATGAGGACAATGCTGAAGAGCAAGATCCATCGAGCCAGGGTCACTGCAACGAACCTGGACTATGAGGGTAGTATCACCATCGACCCATTACTCATGAAGGCAGCCGATATCCTCCCCTATGAGATGGTGCATGTATTGGACATTAATAATGGAGCTCGATTTCAGACTTACGCTATCAAGGGAGAGGCTGGTTCTGGGGCGATTGTCGTTAATGGAGCTGCGGCGAGGCTGGTCTTCAAAGGTGACATAGTCATTATTCTTTCCTATTGCACTGTCAGCGATGAGGAAGCAAGCCTTATTGAACCTAAGTTAGTCTATGTTGATGCTAAGAACGCCATCGTCTCCCGGGAAAAGGGGCGTGAGTGGGTGGAGGATCTGGCTGAATCACTAAAAGCTTTCTGAAATCAAGTACTTCATTATGGGAGGCTGATTT
>CAYWDP010000016.1:1332-3359 GCA_964457045.1 uncultured Dehalococcoidia bacterium | reverse complement strand
GGGAGATGCGAGTTACTATCGGCGAATTAAAGGAGATGAAACAGAAAGGCGAGAAGATACCCATGCTCACTGCCTACGATTATGCTATCGCTAAGCTGATGGATGAAGTCGGCGTGCCCCTCCTTCTAGTTGGGGACAGCTTGGGGATGGTGATATTGGGCTATGAGTCTACCATCCCGGTAACTATGGAGGAGATGCTTCACCACACGAAGGCTGTAGTTAGAGGCACAAAGCGAGCCCTAGTTGTTGGCGATATGCCCTTTATGACCTATCATACTAGCATTAGCGATGCCCTTTATAATGCTGGTCGCTTTATCCAAGAGGGTGGAGCCCAAGCGGTGAAGCTAGAAGGAGGTGAGCCGATGGCTGAGGTAGTGCACCGAGTAGTGGAGTGCGGAATCCCGGTCATGGGCCACATAGGGCTTACCCCCCAGTCTATTCATCAGCTCGGCGGGTTCAAGGTTCAGGGGAAAACCCAAGAGGCAGCTATCCGTTTGCTAAAGGATGCCCGTGCCTTGGAGGAGGCAGGTGCCTTTGCCATCGTCCTTGAGTCCATCCCCGCCCCTTTGGCAAGGATAATTACCGAAAAGGTTAGTGTTCCAACCATCGGCATTGGAGCTGGACTTTGGTGCGATGGACAGGTGCAGGTGATCAGTGACCTCCTGGGGCTTTTCACTGACTTTGTTCCCAAACACGCTAAGCAGTACGCTAGGCTTTTTGAAACAATCAAGAGTGCTGTGGTTGATTACATTGCTGAGGTGCAAGCTGGCACCTTCCCTACGAAGAAAGAGAGCTATACTATGGACGAGAGCCTTCTAGCAGAACTGGAGCAGGTCTAGAAGTGAAGCTCCCTATTCCAAGAAAAAAGGGGGAGGTCTCGGTTGAAGAGACCTTAGAAAAGAGGAGGTCTAAGCGAAGTTTTACCCCCAAAGAATTGAGCTGGGAGCAAATATCTCAGCTTCTGTGGGCAGCTCAAGGTATAGTTAAGAGAGGATTTCGCACTACTCCCTCAGCTGGAGCCTTATACCCCTTGGAGGTTTACCTGGTAACAAAGGAAGGCGTTTACCATTATAAGCCAGAATCACATGAGCTGGAGCAAACCTTAGAGGGTGATGTGCGTTCCCAGCTTTGCCGAGCAGCTCTACATCAAGAATTCATAGATGAGGCACCAGTCGATATCGTCATCGCTGCTGTGTATCAGCGCATGGAGTGGCGATACAGAGAGCGAGCTAGTCGTTATGTTCATATAGAGGTAGGACATGCGGCTCAAAACGTCCACCTACAGGCAGTAGCTTTGGGATTGGGCTCCGTACCTATTGGCGCCTTCCAAGATGAGCAGGTGCAGAGGGTCCTCTCCCTGCCCAAAGATGAGCAGCCCCTCTACATCATCCCAGTGGGATACCCGGCGGAATGAAGATCCTGCCCACTATCGCCGAATTCAAAGAATCCAGGCAAAAGATAAAGAATTCTGTTGGTCTTGTGCCCACCATGGGTTACCTCCACGAGGGACACCTCACTCTGGTGCGACGGGCAAGGGAGGAAAACAAAACCGTAGTCGTTAGCATCTTTGTCAACCCTACTCAGTTTGGACCTAGAGAGGACTTTGCCCGATATCCTCGAAACCCCGAGCGCGATCTCGCTCTGCTAGAGAAGGAAAAGGTAGACCTGGTATTTATGCCCTCTGCTGAGGAGATGTACCCTGAAGGGTTTTGCAGTTGGGTAGAGGTGGAGAAAGTGACCGAAAAGCTTGAGGGTGCGGTTCGCCCGGGGCATTTCAGGGGGGTAACCACTGTGGTGGCTAAGCTGTTCAATATTGTGCAACCCACTAGAGCCTATTTTGGGCAGAAGGATGCCCAACAGGCGGTGGTGATCAAAAGGATGGTGGCCGACCTCAACATGAATCTGGATATTGTAGTAGTACCTACCCAGCGTGAGCCAGACGGGCTTGCCATGAGCAGTCGAAATATCTACCTCAGCCCAGAGGAACGGCAGGCGGCTCTGGTTTTATGGCAATCACTCAATCTGGC
>CAYWDP010000016.1:0-1232 GCA_964457045.1 uncultured Dehalococcoidia bacterium | reverse complement strand
TTAAGAATAACTACTTCACAGTACCTGACCGCAGACCACCGAAGTCAAGGGATGAGGGGGAAATAGACCGTATCTTGAGTCAATATAGGGCTGAATTCCCCTTCGTTCATACTGCTAATATATGCGGCGCCAGGATTCAGTTGAGGACCAATTCAAGGCATGTCTCACAGTACTGGATATTGAACTGGTACCCTTCCCATAATCGCAACCCTGACGGAGTGATATATGTGGTTAAGGATATCGCGGGCTATGAGCCCCACTTGTTCTACAACTTAGAGGAGAGAAAAACGCTCATCGTCAATTCAGAGTACTACGGCGCAGCTAAGTCCGCTGGAGCTTTAGGACTAGCAGGCGTGATTCTGGAAGACAAGGGAGGCTACCCCATCCATGGTGCTTGCCTGGGAATTGACAAAAACGGCAGCACCGAAGGTGTGGTCATCATTGCTCCTACCGGAACGGGAAAGACATCCCAGCTTCATGAACTATTGTATAATCTGCCAAGTACCAAAGTCCATTCGGATGATTACGTTTTTGTCTTCTTTGAGGAAGAACCCATCGCCAAGGCGACTGAGAACTGGCTTTACATGCGAACCGATATAGCGGAAGAACACCGGACATTCGTTAATCTATTCCATGACTTAGAGATAGAGAACGTGGTTGAAGGGAAAGATAGTTGTCCACAGATAGGTGAAGGGAAAAAGAAACAAGGACCTTGCTACAGGGAAATCCTGCACGGGGAAAAGGTTTGCGTTTTCGATAACGGGGCTGACAGATGTTACTGGGCCTATGGCAACTCCAGGGTTATGTTTGACCGTTCCATGTTTCCCGTGGTGGTAAAAGGCAAAGACGGTTCTCTATACGAGGTACCCAAAGGGAGGAAGGGTATCATAGACGAGTTGCCTCTAAAGTACATATTCTTACTAACTAGAGACGATCAGACTTATCCAGTCAAGAAGCTAGATACCGAGGAAGCCATAAAAACCCTCCGGGAAGGGAAGTACACTATTAGGCCCGGCGCTGGACCCCCCGAAAAATGGGGCAAAGCCGGGTATGAGCCTTTCTATGACCCTTACCCACCGGAGCTAAATAAAAAAAGACAGGAAGAATTCTATAGAAGATTGTTTGACTCTGGGGTTGCCTGCTATCTGTTGAATACTGGCAGTTACAAAGGAATGAATCTGCCCGTACACCGCACCCATATGTATATCAGGCATATCCTAGAGGTTTAGCCC
>CAYWDP010000015.1:12670-24105 GCA_964457045.1 uncultured Dehalococcoidia bacterium | reverse complement strand
TGGAGCGTGGCCACATAACAAAGAATCCCTCGGATCTCATTACACATCCGAAATTTGAGGAACGAGTGATTGCAACGGTAACCGAGCCTTGTCCCCAAGCTGGACTTCGGGTGGTATAATATTCGCCGAGGATTCAGGCTGAGCTGACAAGTCATCTCAGCTTAGGAATCCGAGAGATTGGCCAAAAGGGGAAATTCGGCAATGAAAAGTGAGGTGAAAGTAATCTCAGGACTATTGGCCATGGTCATACTACTGACCATGCTCGGTCTGTTTGGCTGCGGTGGGGGCACAGACTACTCGGCAACCATCGAGCAGATGACTGCGTTCATTGAGCAGAAGATGCAAGAGAACGAGATCACTGGCCTCTCCATCGCCCTGGTTGATGGTCAAAGGGTAGTGTGGGCGGAGGGATTTGGCTATGCTGACAAGGAAAACGGCATTAAAGCTACCGCTGAGACCATCTACGAGATTGGCTCAATCTCGAAAACGATCACGGCGACAGCAATTATGCAGTTGGCTGAAGAAGGGCTGCTGGACATTGACCATCCATTGACCGAGTATCTCCCTGAGTTTTCCATCCAGCCACCTTTGTCCGGTCCAACCCCTGGCGGTCCGATCACTATCCGGACGATGCTTACCCACCACTCGGGCATTCCCGGCATTCTACTGAATGGCGCGGTTACCCGTGAGCCTAATCCTGGCTACAATGAGTGGCTGTTGAATTATCTGCATGCTGAATACGCTGCTTATCCCACCAACTTCGTCTGGGACTACTCCAATTGCGCTGTCTCCTTGCTGGGGGAGGTGGTGGCAAAGGTTTCCGGTCAGAGTTTTGAGGAGTACACCGACCGGCTGTTTGAAAAAATGGGAATGCCCCATTCCTCATTTTTCCTTCACAAACCGTTTCTCAAGCAAAATCTGGCCCAGGGGTATTTTGGGGAGGAGCCAGTTGCCCACTTTTACCTCAATATGTGGGCGTCGGGGTCGGCTGTCTCTAATGTCTTAGACATGGCACAGTATATCAAGATGATCCACGTTGACGGCCGGTCTGTAGGCGGGCGGGTGCTACGTCCGGAGACATTGGCGGAAATGCTTACCCAGCAAAACGAAGGGATACCTCTGGATTGCGGTTGGCGGCAGGGGCTGATCTGGGTTTTGGGTGACCCCGAACTCGATTATGCTGGGGGGGTATGCTGGAAGGATGCCGGCACCATCGCCTACCGTAGCCAATTGCAAATACTGCTTGATCATCAACTGGGCGTGGTGGTCCTGTCCAATTCTGCCACTGCAGCCGATGTTGTTGTGGAAGTGGCCAAGCAGGCTCTGAAATTGGCTTTGAAGGAAAAGGCTGGCATTGACCCGGTGGCGCCGCTCCCGCCGCCTTACTCGCCGTATACCACCCGGCCACAGGAGGAGCTGGAGGCGTTGGCCGGAGCTTATGTCACATTTGCCGGCTACGACTTTGTCAAAGCCGTGCCCGGAGCACTAGAGTGGATACGTGCTGGAGAACCAGCACAAAAATTGGTGCCCCTGAAGAATGGCTGGTTTGCGCTGCCCGACTCCCAGGAATTTCAGATTGAGTTTGATGTGATTTCCGGACGGGATGTAATGGTTTGGCACGGTACGGAGGCACATCTGGTTGGCGAAAAGTACCAGCCGGTGGCTGTGCCGTCAGTTTGGCGCGAGCGGTTAGGGAAATACGAAATTACCAATCTAGACCCTGAAGATTGCTCGTGGTTTGTCCCCGCCATCCTGCGGACGGTGAGCCTCTCTATTGAGCTAAAGGAGAAAGATGAGATGCTGCTTATAGAGTTGCCAGACTGGGGCACTCAGCTAGTCATTGAGCCGTTGACTGACACTTTGGGCTTGATTCGCGGATTGGCTCAGGACAGAGGCAGCGCGGTGCAGATTGTGATGGTTGACGGGCAGGAGCATATCCAGCTCTGGGGATCATTGTACAAGAAATGATTAAGTCCCATAGCGCGGGAGCGTGGATAGATGCTCGTTGAAAATCTGCTTGGATTCATGAGATCTAGCTGACGGCATAATGCTTTGAGGCTATGATATGCGCGGCAAGAATTGGCTCATGACGGATGGTGGCGTTTGTAATGCTGAATTCAGGAGGTGATCCAAATGCATGGCAAGAGAACGCTCATCGTATTTCTTGTGGCGATTTTGTTCATCTCTACAGTGGCATCAGCCTTGGTTCTATCCGGCTGCTGGAAGAAAGAGGAGGTAACCTGGCTAAGGGAGCCCTCCGGGGGTCCAGTTCAGAAGATCCCGGACGACAAGAAGCTTACCTTTGACGATGTGCTGTATGCAGAATACGTATCGGAGATGGCCATCTCGCCGGATGGGGCAAGCCTTGCCTGGTGCAAGGACTTCTGCCAGCCGGGAATGGAAATCCGGGGCAATAACCTGTTCCTCACGAGCCTTACGGACAGCGCCAGCGCACAGCTGACCTTCTTTGACAGCGCCGTTATTGGCGGTTTGAAATGGTCCCCGGACGGGGGGAGGATCGGGTTCCTGAGCAATGCGCCCCTTCCCGGCGAGGAGGGTGGAGGCGGTGTATTCCAGGTATGGGCGGTCCAGCCCAGCGGGCAGGGCCTTGCGCCCCTCACGCAACTCGATCAGGGGGTGGGAGATTTCGGCTGGAAGGATGCAGAGACTATCCTCTACACCGCGGAGGAAAGGGAGGAAGGTGATGTCAGCCAGGCCGGGGACGACACCATCCACGTAAGCGAGTATTGCGAGGCGCCGGTGCGGCTATTCGAGATGGACCTGTCCAGCGAAAAGGTCACCAGGCTTACCGATAACGATGACCGCATCATCCATCTCTCGGTCTCTCCGGACGGGAAGTATGCCTTCTACGTAAGGACGATGAGCAAGATGGATGAGCTACAGGCAACTTACTACGGGGACATCACCTTCAACAACCACCTTCTTGATCTCGAGATAGTCAATGAGTTGACTGTGTTCGAAGAGACCAAAAACTACGGCGGTGGGGGGTGGTCCCCTGACTCGAGTACGCTCTTTGCAGTTGACCGGTGGAGCGAAGACCAGTGCCCCTTTACGTATACAGCGAAGGTACGCACGCGTGATATTCAAACAGGCCAGGAGACGCTGGTCGACCTCGACTGGGGTCGGGGGCTGGAAACGATGAATCCCTTTGGGCTTCCCACGTCGCCAGTCAGACCAACAGCCGACGGGTTCATTGCCATTCTGGCGGACGGCTGCCATCCCAAGATTGCCAGATACACTAGGTCAGGCGACGGCTGGCAGAAGACCTTGCTCGCGGGGGAGCACCAGGGCAACATCTTCTATATTGAGGTCACCGCCGATGGCAAGACTGTGTGCTACGATCATTCCACTGCCAGCAAACTGCCCCAGATCTACATGGCGCGGCTCGATGACGGCACAATCACAGAGCCAAGGGCTATTACCGAGCTCAACCCCCATTTCAATAACAAGATGTTCACACGAAGCGAGGCTATAGTATGGACAGGTGCCCGCGGTGACCCGGTGGAGGGCATGCTTTTCTATCCCGAAGGGTACGAGCCCGGCAAGAGATATCCACTGATGCTGGTCATACACGGAGGACCGTATGAGTGCGACAAGGACCGTTGGCAGACCTATCAATGGATCGACCCCTACCATATCCTGTCTCAAAAAGGTGCCTTCGTATTAGCTCCCAACTATCACGGCAGCTCAGGCTATGGCAAGACCAGTGAGGACTTCGCCAGTTCAATAAGTAACGGCTGGTTCCTCGCACTGGTCTCTGAGGACATCGAGAGGGCTATCGAAGGGCTGGTGGACCTCGGCATGGTTGACGAGGACAAGCTGGGCACGATGGGATGGTCCGGCGGATCGATAATATCAAATGCCCTCATTGCCAGGGACCAGAGGTTCAAGGTCGCATCCTGCGGCGCCGGTGGGGCGGAGTGGGTCTCCGAATGGGGCCAGGCGATTTTCGGCAATATACTTGTAACCGGTCTTCTCGGCTGCGACCCGATCGAGAACCCGAATGTATACAAAGACCCATCCATAGCACCGTTCTATGACGCCGCGAAGGTCAAAACACCGGTGATCATGTTCCAGCCTGCCGAAGACATAAACGTGGTGCCCGCTATGACCTGGGTAACTTATCGCGGGATACAGAAGCACGGGAGCGCTCCAGTGGAGCTCTTCGTCTTCCCCGGGGAGGGGCACGTGCTGGAGAAGATATCACACCAGCTACGCAAGATGGTAGAGGAGCAGAAATGGTTCGATGAGTACTTCTTCAAGTAGTGAAATTCCCCATTTGAGTTAGCAAAACCCTTATCGGGTCGCCCGGCTTAACAGACCGCGGTCGCCCCGGGGTTCTGCAGAAGCTGCGACTCTTGGTGTCCAATGAGTCTGTAGTGCCAGCCATATTCAATATGGAGGCACCCGTGAGAGGGCTGCCCTTTTCACGCCTATTGAGGCACCACAGGCTTTCCATCTGCCCATCTCATCCGCTTAACGATATCAGGAGGTACTCGGAACAGACCAGGAAGACCGCGACATGGAATTGGTTTATCCAAGTAGCGGGGATTGCGTACACGCCAACCTCGCCACTTCCCCGGACCAGGGCTTGGGCTGAGGTGTTGGTGCCATAGCTTCTTCCAAAGCTCCAGGTCAAACTCCATGATTTCCACAAGTTCGACCGTGCCTACAAGCGACCCTCTTGGCACCGAATCAGGGTTCAGGCCCCACCTGTGACACGCCGCATTCTCGACCTGTTGTCCTGCATGGATCACAAGCAGACCACGGTGGGCTGTGCTCCATTCCCTCAGCTCGATAGTTTTGCGTCCTCGAAGAATCAAGTCCGCCCAGGGCTGGCGGATGCTCAGCGCTTTCATCGGCTGCTTTTCCTATAGTCTACCATGGTTTATCACAGCCGTTTGCTCAATGTGTGAAGTAGCCCGTTTCGTCGATGAAGTTGGCGATGAGTGTTTCTATTTCTGCTCCCTCTGGAACGTACGTCCTGTAGAACAGATGTACCAGAACTCGCGGCGCAGCGTGGAATTGTCGAGGAGGTCGGCCTGCTCGTTAGCCTAGTGATTGGAGCGATCTCGCAGATTGACAAAATGCGGGCCAACAATTCGCTATTCTGTGCAACTAGAGCTACTTGCCTCTGCCCGGAGTGCGTTGAGGCTTAACAAAATGAGTAATTGTTGGCAAGGTGTTAACCTAATTGGGCACCGGCTTTCGTCAGAACAGCAACCTCGCTGGGCAACGCAAAAACGTTATCTTCTTCTCATGCTGTCCCTTATCTAAGGATTGTTTTGCAGACATTGGCCCTAGCCAACGTCTCACGGCCATTTGTTGGGCGCCTATTCACAAGGCCCTAGCATCGCAAATTCCCCCGTCCCTCCCCTAGTTTAGCTGACCTAATTGGTAGATGATTTCACCAGTAGTTACTGATTGGAAGGCTGAAAAGGCCCCCGCATGCGTTTGGTCTCAGCGCGGCGACGCTTGCTCTCTAACCGACGCATCTTTGATGCCAGTGTCGACCTTGTCTTGCGACGGATTTTGGGCCTTTGGGCTGCGTTGCGGATCAGCTCCACAAGCCGGTCGATCGCGTCTTGACGATTCTGTCCCTGCGTACGGAACCGCCGAGCGTCGATAATGAGTATGCCATCTTCGGTAATCCGCCTGCCAGCCAGCGAAATCAGACGTTCGCGAACGTCATCGGGCAGGGAGGGGGAGTTCGCCACGTCAAAGCGAAGCTGCACGGCAGTGGCGACCTTGTTGACATTCTGCCCACCCGGTCCTGAGGCGCGGATGAAGTCCTGTTGGATCTCGCTCTCGTCAATCGCGATGGTGCGGGTTATGTGAATCATGCCTCGAGTTTAAACCTAGATCACTGGCTTACGCAAGCTCTAGCCTATGATACCGCTCCTATCAGTGACGATATTCAACATTCAACAGCTCTCTTAACGGCACGCATGTGGTAGCAACAGAGGCAAACCGTTTGTTTTCATTCAACGAAACCGAGCATTGTTCCCAAGCATGGTGTCACGAAGCGAAGTGTGGTCTTTTACTCCGCGTTATAGGCCGTCGGCAAGGGTCATCTTCTTCATCTATTCTTGCTCAGGGTTTGCTGTGGAGTATATTTCTTCCACCTTTACCAGGATAGCAGCTTTTGGCTTCCTTTGATGGAGTTCACGAGCCCATTCAGGCTGTTCGATTCCTTCTCTGGCATAACGCAGCTTTCGCCTCTCGTTGCGTCTTTTTTGAACTTCGAGTGCCTTTTCGAACACCTTTCCCTCTGTGAAAATTCTTGCTTTTCCCTTAAGCTGATATGCTTTAAACTCCTCCATTACCTCAACAGCTATGGCAACTTGAGGATTCGTCTCTAAATTCTTCCTTGTCTTATCCATTAGAGTGTCAACGATTAACACTTCTTCCTCACTTATTACTTCAACATAACCAATAGGAACCACGTTAGGCTTACCATCTTTAGTTGAGGTTGCAAAATGAATACGCGGAGCTCTTGCCTTTTCATTTATCATTTGCTTTATTTCAGAAGGTATTTTCATAGCATCGTCCTCTGAACTCGACTGCGTATAACAGCCATATAAACGAACTCTGCCTTTGCTTAATCTCCTGTGGCTTGCCCAATTTTGGCATCTGCGGTAATAGCCGTCAAGCTCATGGCAACCAAAATCGCAGGACTCTACCACTATGTCCCTCCGGCAATCACCTCCCTTTCCAAGGTTGAGATTGATTCCGCACGGGCATATATTCTGCTACTTCGGTATTTGGTTACTCCGGTAGGCGAGCAGCTTCTAGGCTTCCTTTGGAACCCAGGCGCGACACTAGTAAGAAAAGTCAGGAATGTTGACTAGCGCCTCAAAGTACGTTGACTATATGTTGATCAATTCGCCTGGGCAACTGAACGTTAAACCGACCGCTAGGTTCTCTAGCCAGATACTAGACACTAGATGCTAGACACCCGATTTAGCCTCGTTTTTCTCTGTCTAGGACAACTGCATAACAATGCGATGGAATGTGTCATATAGGCAAGCACCGAATTTTCCTCTCTTCGGTAGGCCCATTACAATATGCTAACTGCTCGTTTCATTCTATTGTGTTCTTTTTAGGGCAGTGCCAAAGGTACTAAATGAACCTTCTTTTATAGGCTTCTGCTGCTGCCTCAGGTCGATTGCGAACACCTAATTTGTTGAAGATACGTTGCACATCTCTTCTAATCGTAGCTTCACTGAAAAGAAGCTTAGTAGCGATCTTCCTCGTGGTAGCGCCACTGGCAATCAGTCGCAATATTGCCAACTCCCGTTCGGACAAATAAGATCGCTCAGCATGCCTAATCAGAGTGGTAAGCTCGGCGAAGGATTTTCGACTGAAAGGGCTGAAAGGTGCTCTATCCTCCTGAACGGCTCGAATAGCTCGAACAAGCTCGTCTCTCTTAACATCCTTGAGGAGGTAGCCTTCGACGCCAGCCTCGATGGCTTCAGTGACATACTCACCATACAGGGTTAACATAATGATCTTACAAGCTGGCTGCCTTTCCTTCAGAAGTCGGGTAGCTTGGATGCCGTTCGTTCCAGGCATCTTGATGTCCATAAGGACAATGTCTGGAGAGAGCATCTCCAACTGTAAGAAGGCTTCCTCAGCATTAGCACAGTCACCCACAACCTCCACACTCTCCTCCAGCTCCAGCATACGCCGCAACCCACGGCGGACGACCTCGTGGTCATCAACCAAGAGTACTCTGACTCTAGTCACCCTATTCTCCTACCCCAGCGGGTTTAACAGTGCTCAGATAATATCTCCATTCTACAAGCCATATTCTTGTGTTCAGCCGAACCCTGCAGTCTTGAGAGTGAAATCAAGTCGCCAGCTTGGGTAATGGTTATTAGCTCATTCTGTTCCCGCCATCGCTTTCTACTGCGGTTCCTTTATAACCCCATGGGGCCCTGAAGGACGCTCCTTTTGACCTAATCATACTTGTTTTGCAGGGACGCTGTAAGACCCATAAGGCTAGTATGGTCCAAAAATCACGGTCAATTTGATGAGCCTGATGGCCTACACCGTGATCAAAGGTCAACCATCGCAACAATATGCCACAGGATATTGCAACGGGGATTGATTCTGGTGTGTTGTGTTCAGGTAATCGAGGCTTAGACTCGCTCTACATTATGCGTCTGGGCAGATGGGAAAGCCTGCAAATGGCTGACTTTGCATTGCAAAGTGCAGAGACAAGCAGGGAGTCCCTAAAGGGGCTCCCTGCTCATGGTCGTTTACCATCTCCAAAACGCAACTCTATACCAACTCAACAACTGTCACCGTTAGTGATCCGGTATGCGCACTAAGCTGGAAATCAGTGTTAGGATCAGTAAACTTGATCACGGCGCCAGAGTTCAGCTCGTATGGTTCACCGCCTGGTGGCGTAGGAGAGCTGTAGCAGTGAATGCCGGGCGTCTTGCCTTTTCCAGGATTGTAGTCAGTGAATATGCCCAGTACGCATTGCACAGTCTCCCCGGCGGCTATGTCGATACCCGTGATCGAGAGGTGCACCTTGTTTGTCTTTCCGGTAAGCCGAGTAGTCAAGGTTCCCGGGACAGTGTTGTACCCTGCAGCCAAGTCGCCAGGTGTACCGTCATCTGGAGTGGTGTCCAGGTCATTGTCAATCCCATCGCCAGCTAAGCCCAGTTCAGCACCCAGGTTATCAGAAAGGGTAGCATTGGTGATGGCCCAGGCGAAAGTGTTGTTGATGGTGATGGTCATATCCCACTGGACTAGCTCATTTACAGATACCTGACCGTCCTCTATTTCTTCATATATCAGTTCAACTTCTTTCTCGATCTCATAGGGATGCAGGGTGATGTCCTCAGAATCTGAGTCAAGGATGCCGCCAACGTCATCCCTAAGGTTAGCCGTGTTGGTGACGGTCTCGGCAGTTGCCTGTACCTCTACAACTTGGACGTCGAGCTCAATGTCGTAGTCCCCACTGCCTATAGTCGTTGAGACGGTATTCCCAACCACCGTCGGTGTAACCCCAACACTATTAACTGTGAATGTGCCCGGGATGTACTTCAGACCGTCAGGAAGCACGTCTTCCACAGTGCCGATGCCAGGAGAATTGTCAACGTCCAGGGTTACTGTTATGATGTCACCTAGGTACCCATCACTGGCAGACAAGGACTTGTCCACCTCTGGGCCATCATTGGCCAATGCCGGTGTCGCCACTGGCAGAGCCAGACTAAGTGCCAGAACCAGACCCAACATAGGGAATAATGCTTTCTTCATCTCTCTAGCACCTCCTTTCCTTCAAGTATTTGCCTTGTCGCCCCTCGACCTAGGGCATAGCGGCTAGCAATTCTGTCAACATAGTCCTGACTGTGGCCGGTTACACCTCCTTTCACTATCTGGAGAATAAAGGTTTGGAAAGCACAGCATGCATATTCACAAGAGTTAGAACCCAAATGGTTAGTTTGTTGAAAGGCCCGTTTTAATCGAAGATGGTTCTTCTCGTATGGTACTGTCTTAAAAATGTGTTGCACAAGGCTAATTCCGCTAAATTCCATGACGAAAAAGGATCAATTTGGTATGACTAGAGATGGGTTTACGTCGTGAGACTTACCATCACCCTCCCCAAACCACCCCTCAAAATCCCGTCACAGCAAGCCAGAGAGCACTCGCAGCAAAGGATTTCTACAATGAATACAGTCGGTCATGGAGAATTATAACCACCAAGCCACTAGACAGTGATTTCAAAAGGGATTGACAATGGACCGGACAAGTACAAAATATTGGCAAGGATTGGCGCTGTGCGGCACAATAATTGTTTGCTGAGGCCTGACCGAGGGCCTCGAGGCTTTTGGGACAGGTTGTCAACCTGACTTATCTGCTCTCTTCAGCTTCTGGAGATATTGTTCCCGAAACTTCGCTAGTTTGGGAGCAATAACCACGCGGCAATATGGTTGTTCAAAGTGCCGCCTAAAATAGTCCTGATGGTAATCCTCTGCTGGATAGAATGCCTCAAATTGTGTGACCTCTGTTACGATCGGAGCATCCCAAATGTTCGCGGCATCGAGCTCTTGAATAACCTGCTTGGCAATTGCCTCCTGTTCTTCGTTGTGGTAGAAGATCACCGAACGATACTGCGTGCCCACGTCTGGCCCTTGCCGATTCGGTGTGGTTGGGTCGTGAATGCTAAAGAAAATCCCCAAGATTTGCCTGAAGGAAATCACCCTAGAATCAAACGTGAGTTGCACTGCCTCGGTATGTCCTGTTGTACCTGTAAGTACCTCGCTGTAAGATGGGTTAGCGACTGTGCCACCGGAGTACCCCGATACTACCTTTTCTACACCTTTGAGTTCATTGAAAACAGCCTCCAGGCACCAGAAGCAGCCTCCGGCAAGCGTCGCAACTTGCTTGCTGTTGCCCAAATGTATTCGACTTTGTTCTGGACTCATATGTGCGCTTTTCTCTATGCTAAGTACGCATCGAACACGGGTAGATAGCTGAGCAAGATCCTGCGCTGCTTGAGAGGAAACGCAGTCAATCCATATCTATCTAAAGACCAGATTAGCGAGCGTTCCTTCATTCTTTGACGAACTTCAGGGCTACCGAATTGATGCAGTAGCGCTTGCCTGTGGGAGGTGGGCCGTCGTTGAAAACATGACCCAAATGTGCATCGCATCTCGCACACAGCACCTCTGTTCGGCGCATTCCAAAGCTATCGTCTTCTTCCAGTCTTATGTTCAAGTCAGAAACAGGCTCGAAGTAGCTTGGCCAGCCCGTTCCCGAATGGAACTTAGCTGCTGTAGTGAACAAATCTGTACTACACCGGACACACTGATATATGCCGCGCTCTCTGATATCTTCAAAAGTACATGCGAAGGGTTGCTCTGTACCTTTTTTGGCAGTGATCCGGTACTGCTTGGGAGTCAACATCTTCTTCCACTCCGCATCCGTTTTGCTGATCCTATCAACGCATAATGTCTTGTTCTGACGGCTGTCGAAGATCCGCACCTTTTCCATATCTGCCAGTGAGTGATTTACTTTGGACTCCTCTGCATCTCAATGATAACATACTGACAGAGATCAGGGAAAAGGGGGGCTCTTGCCTCGAAGGCGGGCTTTGGGGAAATCATCAGTAGCACCAAAATACACAATGAGTGGCTTCTGCAGCTCGGTCGCTTTCATAATGGCGTATTCAAGCGCATGGTTGCATTCTACTCTCTGAGAAGCCTGCATCCAGTAGAGTACATATTCGCCGTAGCCATTTGTTTCGTGGTTTGGAGCTCTCATCCTTTCTCTCTGAATCATATCCTAGAATCGATGATGAAATCAGCCAAAATTATGAATGACAGCTTGTTCAAATAAAGTCACCAATTTGACGTTGATAATATTCATAATACAATATCATTACATACATAGATCAT
>CAYWDP010000015.1:0-12570 GCA_964457045.1 uncultured Dehalococcoidia bacterium | reverse complement strand
CATACATAGATCATTTTTTTACAGGATACTAGCTTCGGAGGGTATATTCAAATGGAAAACTCACAAGACCCAAAACGAATACTAAGAGAACTTCTCGCCTCCCAAAAACTGGCTGTTATCTCTACACAAAGCGAAGGACAACCATACAGTAACCTGGTTGCATTTGCAGAAACCGATGACTCAAGACATCTCATCTTTGTTACCCATCGAAATACTAAAAAGTACACGAATATTAAGACAAACCGAAAAGTGGCGGTGCTAATAGATAGCAGGACAAACCAGAGTGTTGACTTTAGTGCAGCCATAGCTGTAACGGCTATCGGCTACGCTGATGAAGCCTCCGGTAACGAAAGGGAGCGCCTTGCAGGGATATATATTACTAAACATCCTCACCTCGCAGACTTCTCGAGAAGGCCAGCTCACGCTATTATTAAGATAAAGATAACCGACTACATAATTGCTAAGTTCGACAAAGTTGAAACTATTCAGGTGAGCAATTAGTCTAGCATTTTTGTTCCCGCTAGCTAACTTCATGGCTTTTATATTTCGTTACCGCACAAAGTATCGTAATGCGCGTTTTAGAAATGTAAGCTTGCCTTCGCAAGAAGGATACCTTACTTTGATGTCAAATAGGAACAACCTCCGCTGCCTTCATTGTATACCTAGCTTGAGTAAACTGGATTCTATCTGTAACTGAACCAGAGTCCAAACTGTGCAATACCAACTGGGGCTAGCCGCAAGCAGTGCCACATCGGCTCTGACCATGGGCTCAGTTGGCTTTCTCTTAGGTCCGCTGGCTTATTTCCATCGGCTGAACATTTCGATGAAATGTAGAGCCCTTGACCTGTCCACGGCCTGAGTATACTCTTTATGAAACGCCGGGCTCTTGGGTGCACTAGCCGGGAGTCGCTAAAATAGAGCGTAGATCGTATGTGCTCAGGATTCGAAGGCATCTGAAGGAGACAAGGGTACTCAAAAGTGAGCAAAAAGGGGAGACACGGAAGGAAAGCGACATTGCCTGTGGCTACTGTTGCATACTACGGCCCGGATGATAAAACGCCTACCAAAGTGGCGGTCGGTATCATCAGCAAGTTGGAAAGGGACCGATAGCCCTGAAAAGGTGGTGGGGGACAGATGTGGCCCTTGACCTTGACATCCAGAGGGAAATTGCAGAGTTCATCAAGGCACATAATGTAAAAAGCGTGGTCGCAACCGATGGCATAATTGGTTGTCCTCATGAGGAAGGCCTCGACTTCCCAATTGGAGAGGATTGTCCATTTTGCCCGTTTTGGAGAGGAAAGCAATGAGACAGGGCAAATGTCAGGAGATTAGGTGAATTCTTGGGGAAAAACGAACTCTGCTTAGCCCCTATATCTACGAAAGATTAAACATCTTGGACTATCGTCCAGTGCTAGACCAGTAAATTTGTAAACCGCCAGTCGTCGGTTCCAATCCGACCGCTGGCTTCCCACAATATCTTGTGGTTAAGCCGCTGGTCTTGCGCTTAATGGTGGACCAGCGGTTTTTTTGTTCACTATGGTTAGCTGGCCGGTTTTGTAGCATAGGTGATGGGAATTACAGAAGAAATTCGGAAGAAATTCAAAGGATCCCATCACCGAGATTGGCAGTTCAATCCCCTTTGCCATCACTGTCTGGTGGCTTGGGGCCCTTGACAAGCTGAAATAGGTTGCGGCCGGTATAGGGATATTGCTAATATGAGGAGCAAGAGCTTTGTCAGGTGTGTTTGGAGAGGCCAGGCATCATATCGTATTAGCCCACCGTTACGGGTAGAATTGCAATCCGGCGGCCAGCCCCAGTAATCACGCATGGCTAGTGGCGAAAAACCATCAAAACGTCTCCAGTGCGGGCGTCAATGTAGTATTGCCCCCAGGCTCCGCCACAACCTGCATAGCCTTCGACCTCGGCCTCTACCATCCAGACGAGGTATGGTTTTTCACTGTGAAAAGGCACATTCCTGATCATTAATTCAGGACCATCTTTTATGCAGAACCCTTCCACGTTCACCTCTCCTGTCCCGCCCCGCGCCAGATCGACCTTCACGGCTAGCTCCATGAGGTCGTCTTTGACAGTGGCTACAGCTTTCTCTTGGCTTATGCTGGGTGGGCCGGGAGACTCCAGCGGCTGGTGGTGGTATGAGTATGCCATCACCTTCCCCGTGCCCGGATTGACCGAAACCCAGACAATGTTTGGTGTTGAGAGCCCATCTATAATCTGATTCCACGTAACATCATATGCACAATGCCGTGCTACCGGGATACCCGGGGGAAAGTACTCCTCGCCTAGGTCAAAGCCTTTCAACTCGATACTGAGCCGAGTGAAGATTGAGAGGTTGTCACAGTGCTCCTGGGCGAACTCTGTGGCAATTGCCACAGCCTGTTCCTCAGTGATCAGTAGCTCTTGATTACCCACATAGTTGTCAGAATAGGTTACAAATTCGACCCTTGTGGTCTCGGGGTTTAGCAAATAGATTGTCCTGCCATCGGTCACCTCTATCCGGTCCGAGCCCGGCTGGACTGGCATTAGTTCCAGCCCAGGTACTGGGCTGCCCTCAAATTCGGAGACACTTTCCTTGACCTGCTCAAGCTGATCATCCATTACCCTACCGGCAGTAGAACCCAGCCCAACCCCAAGCCCCACGCCTAATACCACCAACGCAGCCACACTTACAGCTATTAAGCCGAACCACTTCCTGTTATAGCCCATCTTCTCACTCCTTCTTTTCACTTACTCCCGTAGGCAGCAGGTTTAATCTTGATAGATGGATTACCGTCTATGAACCAGGAATCGAGGCCGTAGTAAGTCTGCATTCCACCCCAATAGTAAAAAATATAACCAGTTGCTATCTCTGCGGCATCTTCGACTGTATCGCCGTACAAACCGAGCCTCCAGTAAAAGTAATTATCCCAGTATACAGCAGGGTATAGATCTTCCTCTGGTGGTGGCCAGTCGATCCACAGCAGGTCTTCCAGAAAACCCAAGCTACAATCTACGCCTTTCAAATATCCCTGACCCGTCAAACTGTTGCCAAGACCCCCCGAAGTAGGTGGCCCGACAACTGCACTTTTGCAAGCTACCAGAGACATAAGTCGCAGGTCCCACAGATGGGTCCGGCTTTCTAGAGAGACACTGTAACTATAGATCGCTGGCATTGAGTTACTGGCCCGCAGGTCGCTGTAGGAAGAGCCATTCCAAAACTTCAAATGGCCTCCCTGGTCATATCCATGCCCCACAAAGCTAAAAACAGCGTCATCGCGCAGTACCCAAGTGGCACCGACCGATGCGTTGGAGGTGTGAATGGCGTTGTAGCCAGCATATTCTGTATATACTTCCCAATTCTCGTCGCAACCGGTCGTGTTCAGCCCATCAGGGTAGGTGAAGGTAAAACGATGTGCATACGGCTGAGCTGCTTCAACGCCTGTCTTTGGAACCAGCAATGTAACTAGAAATACGCCTATAAGCAAGCCTATTACTACAACTTTTCTCACTTTGCCTCCTTCGGAGATCCGGTGGACTGGTACCCCGCCTTCATTTGAAAGATGATGGCTTTGGGAAAAGGAAAGTGATTACGAAACACCCAGGAACACTACAGCGACCACTGCTCCCATTTTCAGCCACATTTACTCCCCACTCGGGTTAGCATCGTACACGCACTATATGGACGTATCTCCGCTACAAATCTCTGATGTAAAAATACCACGCGATAGCATAGTTGTCAATCCAGCCCTCGGCGCAAAGTGGGCGCCAAAAAGGGCTTCTGGGGCAAACAGTAGAAGTCGGACCTCCTTTTTCCCCCCGACGTTTTCTCCCTCTCCACAAAGCTACTTCCTTATGGCCTTGATTTTGCAAAGCTGAAAATCGCGTTTTCCAGGGTTTCGAGGGTAGAAAAAGAGTATGGCGGTGGTTATTTCCCGAGAAATAATCCTTCTCCGCAAACGATCTCCCGCTGGCTAAAGCTGCCCCTTGGCGACGACGGAAGGCTCATTTTGGACCGATCAATGCTCACACAGCACCGATGGAGCAACGGCAAACAATAGTCAGTATTTTTCAAGCGGGCTTGACTGGTTGCCTTGCACGCAAGGGGGCCGATAAGCAGAAAAACGTACCAGGGATCAAAGATGGATCTGGGAATCTATCGAATCTGGCCTACAACATACCGGGGCACTAATCACACCTTTGCTGGTATTGTCATTTGTGAATTCCTCTTTTGTGCTTCGCAATCTTTGCTTGGCAGAAACACTGAGCCATAATGGGGTCACTTCGCTCCAAGGAGACTACGGAAAGGAGAGAGTTAGATGAAAGAACTGAAGGATTACAGTGGACCGTACATCCCCAACCTCAAGTACGAGGACTTCACCAAAGAGGCGCTGATCGGACTCCTGAAAAGCTATCAGGTCGCGTTTGTGGGCTTCATGGGAATGTGGAACACTGTGAATAGGGAGAGAATGAGTCCTGAAGAAGCCTTCAGAGTCGACGCTGATGTCTACGAGAAATTCGTGAACAAGTTCGCACTTCCGCTGGTAACGGAGGCGATGAATATACAGGGAGATGACGTGGTTACTATGCTGAAATTACACCCCAATCAATCCCCTTTGCCATCACTGTCTGGTGGCTTGGGGCCCTTGACAAGCTGAAATAGGTTGCGGCCGGTATAGGGATATTGCTAATATGAGGAGCAAGAGCTTTGTCAGGTGTGTTTGGAGAGGCCAGGCATCATATCGTATTAGCCCACCGTTACGGGTAGAATTGCAATCCGGCGGTCTGACCGGCAAGGGGAGGTCGATATGGCGAAGAAAAAGATACTCCTTCTTTCACCGCTGCCGCAAGAGGTCACTGAGGCACTGCTGAACACGAGAGTAACGAGCGATGAACTCGAAGATGTATGTGTAGCTTCCTACCAGGGGTCTTCGAAGGAGGAACTGATCGAAGCAGTCTCGGACGCTTATGTAATCATCGGCGACTACACAAA
This sequence comes from uncultured Dehalococcoidia bacterium, assembly GCA_964457045.1. Classification (GTDB taxonomy): domain Bacteria; phylum Chloroflexota; class Dehalococcoidia; order UBA2247; family RBG-13-53-26; genus CAYWDP01. The sequence goes on along the minus strand of CAYWDP010000015.1, from coordinate 7,583 downwards.
CAACATCGCCCTGGACGCCGAGGTGATTCGGGCAGCCAAGCGCTGCATCTTTATACAACAGCCGTCTACCGGATTTCAACACATTGATGTCGACGAAGCCGCTAAGGAGGGTATACCCGTGGCCAACATAGCAGGAGCTAACAGCTTGGCGGTGGCAGAGCACACCATAATGCTCATACTCGGATGTTTAAAGAAGCTGGCCTTGTCTCATGAGAAAACGAAGCGAGGCGAGTGGGCTCAGGATGAGATGTCAACTCATGGAGTCTTTGAGCTTTTTGAAAAAACTCTGGGCATTATCGGAAGCGGGCTCATTGGTAAAGAGGTGGCAAAGAGGGCGAAGCCATTTGGCCCGCGCATGATTTACTATGACGTGAACCGCCTCTCGCCGGAAGAGGAAAAGGAACTCGGGGTAACCTACCGCTCCCTTGACGAACTCATCACGGAGTCAGACGTAATAACCATTCACACGCCCCTTACTCCTCAAACAGAGAACATGATAAGCGCTGACCGAATTGCTATGATGAAACCCAACGCGGTTATCATAAACACCTCAAGAGGTGCCATAGTGGACGAGGCAGCGCTGGCTCAGGCATTAGAAGAAGGGCGAATACAGGGTGCCGGCCTGGATGTTTTCTCAAAGGAACCCATAAGCCCGAAAAACCCGATCCTTGACGCGCCCAATACGATACTCACCCCTCACATTGCCGGGGCCACAAACGAGTCCAGAATGCGCATAATAAATCTGACCATTGATAACGTGGTAAGCATCCTAAAGGGAAAAGAACCAGTAAACATCGTGAACGGGGTCAAGCCGAGGATATCTCGGTGATTCATCCGATATAGAAACGCGCGGCGTCAAGATGTCAGAACAAATGAGCGGAGGGGAGGCACTGGCAAAGGCCTTGCTCAAGATGGGCACATCCCGGGTTTACGGAATCATCGGGACCTCGAATATGGCTTTTGTCGATGCGCTCTACCAGGTGCGTGACCGGATACGCTACATCTCGTGCCGCCATGAACAGGTCGCTGCCAGCATGGCCGACGCGGAGGGAAGACTAACCGGGAGGCCAGGGGTGGTCTTAGTGCACTCAGGCCCGGGCGCGCTTAACGCCATGATCGCCGCGGGGAACGCCTACAAAGACTGTTCCCCGTTGATCATCATAACCGGAGCGGTGAAACGCTGCTTGGCGAAGAGCGATGGAATGCTGGAGGTCAACCACCGGCGTCTCTTTGCGCCGCTATGCAAGGATACCTTCCGCATCGAATCGGCATCCGAAGTACCCCAGGCCTTTTCTGGAGCTTATCGCGCTGCAATGAGTGGCGCCCGCGGGCCTGTTCTCATAGAGGTCCCCGAAGACGTCTGGACGGAAAGGGCGGAAATCGATATCGAAACTATGGAATTGGCTCCTGATGCTCCGCCGCCTGTAAAACAGGCGGATATTAGAGACGCGCTGGACATGATCGATTCTGCTAGGTTACCGCTCGTCCTTTCAGGGGCAGGGGTTGCTTACTCACGCTCCTCAGGCGATCTGGTGAAATTCGCGGAGTCACTCTCATTACCTGTGATAACCACTGGTAATGGTCGTGGAACCATACCCGAAACCCACCCGCTGTCCCTGGGCCGCGTTGGTTTCGGGGGCGGGAACCTGGTTGCAGATAAGGCCTTGGAGAGTTGTGATGCGCTTCTGTGCCTCGGCGCCGGCATAAGCGACATGACCACTTACGAGTTCACTGCCCGGTTCGCGGCTAAGAATGTGATGGTCGTGAACATATCGCCCAGCTGCCTCCCGCCACAAGCCCCAGAATGCAAACTTGTCTTGTGTAACGTGGCGGACTTTCTGGGCAGGTTAGTTGATGAACTGGGCGACCGCAGGGAACCAGCTCGGTCGTCATGGGACGAAACGCTGGCCGAAGCAAGGGCGCTCTGGGACGGCATGCTCCAGGCATCCCTCCACCGCGAAGGGAGTCTACCTTCTCCTAGCCGCGTTATCGCAGAACTCGCGGCCAAACTACCCGATGATACGATTGTCAGTGTAGGAGCGGGAATGCACCTGCTCTACCCCATGGCTTTCATGCCCTGCAACCACCCCCTCACCTTTCTATCTACCGTTAACTTCGGGTCGATGGGATTCGGACTGGCAGCCGCCATGACGGCAAGCATGGTCCACCCTGAGCGTGAGGTGCTTGCGGTACTGGGGGACGGAGACTTCATGATGACAGTGCAGGACCTGGAGACAGCGGTCCGCGAAGGTCTTGACATCAAGGTCTTGATCCTCAACGACTGTCAGTACCGCGTCCTGAACGTCAAGCAGAAACTCCAGTTTGAGGGTCGCGTCATGGGGACTGAGCATACAAACCCTGACTTTGCGGAACTTGCCAGGTGTTTCGGAGCTTCGGGCTACAGGCTGGATTCGCCTGAACTAATAGACCAGGTACTGGATGCCGCAGTATCAGAAAAGGGCCCTGTAGTGGTGGATGTCATAATCGATCCGGAGGATCTGCCGCCGATGAACATCCAGGCAACGCTCCGTATGTCAGCTGGTTGAGCGATGTTGAGAAGGCCTTTCCGACCGCGGGTTCTTCTCGGTGCTCTAGAGTGATACTCTGCCCAAGCCTGCGTTGTCAAAGGACACAGTAGAAAGATATGGCAGGCTGCGTCACAATCCCCCTTTGAAATCACTGTCTAGTGGCTTGTTGCTCTTGTTACCAGTGAACTTGTATGCGACCGGTTTGAAGTGGGATTGACCAAGATAGTATAGTTACCTAAAATGTCTATTATCTACGGAGTCGTCCGGGAAAGGGGGGTCTTGCCATGCGTCTTCATCATGTTGCCATAAGTGTAAAGGACATGGAAAGATCACTGGCTTTTTATCGTGACGCCTTGGGACTCACGCTGTTCCAAGATGAGGTAATTTCAGGTACCGATGTGGATATAGCTCTTATGAAGACAGGTGCCAGGGTCAGAATGGTTCTGCTTGCAGACGAAGCGGGGAATATGATTGAACTGCTTGCATGGCAATCTTCACCCGTAAGGGAGAGACCCCCTGAGCACTTGGAATTCACATCAACCGGCCTTGTTGAGGTGTGCCTAATGGTGTCCGACCTGGGAAAGGTGGAGGAGAACTTGGCAAGAAAAGGTTTTAGCTTCAGGACGCCGGTTTGGAGATTCGGCAATGGCTCTGATGACTATGGGGGAGCCTATGCAAGAATAAGATACGTGGAGGACCCTGATGGCGTCCAGGTAGAGCTAATGCAGGTGGTAACGCAAGGAAACCTCTAATGGCCAACTATTCGTTAACGAATGGGCAAGGAGTCGATGTCTGCTAAGCCATGGATAGATTGACTCTGCTTCGTACCTTTAGAGCGTAGCCATACCTGGCAAGGCCTGATATTCGGATCTAATAGTGACAATGGGCTTGACGAAGGCAAGAAAAACCTTAATTCAGTGTGACTTCGACGGCACCATCACCAAGGAAGATGTGAGTTTCATTCTACTGGATGCCTTTGCTGGTGGGGACTGGAGGCAGCTATTTAGAGACTATCAAGAAGGTAGGATATCTGTCGGGCTCTTCAACACGAAAGCATTCGCCATGGTTAAAGCCGACAGGCAGAGTCTGCTGGAAGCCATCAAGGACAAGGTGAGTATACGGGCCGGCTTTCACGAACTGGTGGCCTACTGCCGCAAAAATGACCTACGCTTTGTCATTGTAAGCAATGGCCTGGATTTCTACATAGAGGCAATTCTCAGAGATATCGGGGTAGACGACGTCGAGGTATTTGCAGCACAAACTCGTTTCCTCCCTGAAGGTCTCCAAGTCCAATATGTAGGGCCAGATGGCAGGCAGCTGCAAGATGGTTTCAAAGAGGCATACGTGAGTTCATTCTTGAGAAGCGGCTATCAGGTTGTGTATGTCGGCAATGGTCCCTCCGATGTCTCACCCGCAAAGCAGTGCTACCACATTTTTGCCACAGGTCAACTACTAGCTTCTTGCAAAGAGATGAAGCTCAATTGTACTGGCTTCAACGACATGCATGACATCGTTAGAGAGGTGCAGCTCTTGTGACTACCATAGGGTGTTGACAGCCACGTTCACGGAAGATAGGCCTAAGGAGAGCTAACATGTGGGAGCTTGAGCAAGATCTGATCAAGAGAGCGGCCAAGGATTTGTTAGCCAGCAACTACGCTATTGCCCTGACAGGGGCAGGGATCTCAACCGAATCCGGAATTACTGATTTCCGGGGGCCAGACGGTATTTGGACAAAGAACCCTGAAGCTGAAAGACAGGCGTACGAGGCCTACGACAAGCTCTTACGAGATCCAAAGGCCCATTGGGAGGAAATCTTGACTCCCGGCAGTTTTTCTAGTTTCTTTGACGAGGTTGGCAAAGCATTGCCGAATCCAGGGCATTATGCTCTGGCTGAGTTGGAGAAGCTGGGGATCTTGAAGCTAATAATTACCCAGAATGTTGATGAGCTTCATGAAAAAGCCGGCAGTCGGAATGTGATTGAGTATCATGGAGGGCTTTCAAAACTAAGATGTATGTCTTGTGGCTCAAGGTTCCATCGAGAAGAATTCGATTTAGAGACGCTTAAGAAGGAGAATCAGTTGCCGCCTCGCTGCAAGAAATGCAATGGAGTCCTGAAGCATGACGGAGTGTACTTTACAGAGCCAATTCCCCGGGATGTCTATCAGCGAAGTCTAGAAGCTGCCTGGGAATGCGATTTGATGCTGATTTGTGGGACTTCAGTCGTGGTTTATCCGTTTGCCAACCTGCCGACAACAGCTAGGGCAAAGAGAACTGAGAAGGAAAGTCAAACCGAGACGGGTATATTTGTAGTAGAGCAAATCCCGGCCGTGACCATAATTGAGGTAAATGCAGAGCTAACGCCGCTAACAGTGGGAAAGGTCTCTGATTACCTGATACAGGGGAAAACGGGCGATATTCTGCCGAGAATAGTTGAGGAAGTGAAGAGATTGCGAAGAGAAACGGCTGAAGCTGCAGGGTGAAGCAGCCAAAGAGCTGGTAACTCCCTGCTCTTAGATTAAGGTGTTGCGTCTAGGTTTTGGATTGATCTGTCCTCCTTTTTCTCACCCCATCGAAACGCTGCTAAACGGCAACATTGCTGAATGCAGCACATTGCTTCTCGAAGATGGAGGCAGTATTATTTCCGCTAGGCCTGTAAGGCAGAGTCTCTATTAGGAGGAAAACTATGCTTTTTGAAAAGTGAATAAGAGCTGACGTAAAAGGAGAATCTAAGGGAGGCAAGAAATGAATACCGTTGAAAGAGCGCTAACCCATGCCTTGTTTGTCCACCTGCATCACAACATTGATCAGGCAATCGATTTTAGAGCGATCGAAGAGCTAAACCGGAAAGTCAGTCAGAAGTGGCCGGGAGCGTTGACCGTAGGGCCAGGAGATGACGCAGCTGTCTTCCAGATGCCCGGGTGTGAAGGGTATTTTGTGGCCAAGCAAGAAAGCCATTGTTCTCCTTGTGTACCCAGGCCTTATGATGCTGCTGCCACCGGAGCTAGCGGTGCCATGCGAGATGTCGCCGCCATGGGAGCCAGGCCTACTTTTCTTCTGAATTTCATAGGAACTAGACCATTGGAACAGGAAGTGTTAGTAGGTCCTTGCGGTTTCACTGGCAAATGCACCTGCGGGAAATGTAAACTAATGACTAGCCAGGAAAGGCTCAACCTAATGGTTCAGGGACTAAGAGACATGTGTGCTGCTATGGATGTTTTCATTATTGGAGGGGGGCTTTCTACCTCTTTTACTGATATTGTTCCAGCAGTAGTAGTGGCAGTAATTGGCAAGTTGGTTACTCAAGAACCGCTTACTAAACCAGCCAAAATAGCTGGAGATAAGATCATTCTTATTGGTAAGACAGGCAATGATGGGAACGATACTTTATTTAGAGCCGGATTAGTGCCAGAGATGCGGCCAGCCGTAGCTCTCTTTGAAGAAGAAAGGATAACTCTAGAAGCCAGTTTAGCTGCTTTTCAGACAGGCAAAATTCATGCGTGTTCCGATCTGGGAGCAGCCGGTATCGGAGCAGCCGTTTGCGAATCAGCCAGATATGGTGGTTTTGGGGCAAAAGTCGATTTATCGGCAGTCCCCGTCAAAGTCGAGGGGCTTACTCCAGAGGAAATCCTCATCTGTGAAACTCAAGCCAGAATGGTTGTTCAAGCTTCCCCGCAAGATGCCGATGAGATAATGGCAGCTATTCAATCCAAAAATGGAACTGCCGCCATGATCGGTGAGATTACTAATGACGATAAAGAAGTATTTGAATACAGGGGACAAACCATAGCTACTATCCCCAATAAACCATCTAAAGAGATTTTGGAGAGCTTGAAAGAGGGAAGCTAATCATGCCACGAGAGTATGCTCAAGCTGGGGTGGATTATACAAAGATTGAGCCCTTCAAACGGGCAATGCAGGAAATAGGGAAACGCACTTTGAATTTTCCTAATCGACGGGATGTTTACATTGACGCAGAGGCAGGCGATGTCTTTGAGTATCGCGGCCCGCACAAACCTTTATGGTATATGATTCAAGAAGGTCTTGGAAACAAAAACTGGATCGCTGAATGGATGTATCAGCACGCCGGTACAGGAAGAACATATTACGAAGGTATCGGCATAGATACTGCCCTGATGGCAGTAGTTGATGTGCTCCGTCGAGGCGCGCTTCCTGTGGCTTATACAGACGAAGTGGCGGCTGGGGATAGCGAGTGGTTTAAAGATGAGTCTCGCGCTCAAACTTTGGCTGAAAGCTTCTATCAAGCCTGTGAAATGTGTGGGATGGCGCTACTAGGTGGCGAATCGCCTGCCCTTCGCTATCTAATTAAAGCTGAATTACCTGTAAAAAGCGCTCCTTCTCTGAGTGGAAGTGTAACCGGCATCATTGCTCCACCGGAAAGACTAATTACTGGCCGCAAACTTCAAGTCGGGGATCATATTATTGGTGTAACCTCTTCTGGTCTTCATGCCAATGGGATCTCTTTAGTGATTAAAAGAGCTTTAACTTTGAAAGACCAGTTCCTCCATCTGCTTCCTAATGGCCGGACTCTAGGAGAAGAAGCCCTCATTCCAACCCGTCCCTATGTAGCACTGGTTGAAGCCTTGCTCGAGGCCGAAATCAATATTCATGCGTTACTTCCGGGCACTGGTGATGGAGTTGGCAAAATTGCTTTTGACAAACGCCCCCTCACTTACCGGATTCGACGCTGGGTAAAGGTCCCTCTGCTTTTCCAGTTTATGCGAGAGCTTGGCGTGACCTTAGAAGACTGCCTCAAGACTTTTAATTGGGGGATTGGCTTTTACATCTTTGTTCCCGAAGAGGAAGTGGAGCAAGTTTTGAAAACCGGTCAAAAAGCAGGGTATGAGCTTTGTGACCTTGGCGAGGTTGAAGAGGGAGAACGTTGTGTAGTTTTTGAGCCTGAGAGAATCACTCTTCCGCCACCGGGTGAGTGAGTTGTTCACACTGACTTTTGTTTTGTTGCAGTGGATTGCTAATCTGTGAAATTGAACTGAAAGGCAGATTGCTCAGCTGAAAACAAGTCCAGTCCAATAGGAG
>CAYWDP010000014.1:20896-24326 GCA_964457045.1 uncultured Dehalococcoidia bacterium | reverse complement strand
TTAAATTGACATCCTAGCTACCCTGTTGTAGAGTAGACATAAAGGGATGAAGATGGGTGGTTCGCTTCGTTTGGGGAAGATCCTGGGCATTACTATACAACTGCATTTCTCTTGGTTCATAATCTTTGCTCTCATCATTTTCCTTCTCTCATCTAGCTTACCTGATGAGTACTCTCTATGGACGAGGGTAATAGTAGGAGTGCTCACCAGCATCCTCCTGTTCGCCTCTGTAGTGGCTCATGAGTTAGCCCATAGCTTGGTGGCTATTAGAAATGGTATTCCGGTAAAAAGCATCACCCTGTTCTTCCTTGGCGGGGTGGCCCAGATAACCCGAGAAGCGGCACGCCCTAAGACTGAGCTACTAATGGCCATCGCCGGCCCTCTTTGCAGCTTGGTGCTAGCGGGCATCTTCGGTTCAATATGGTTCCTTGTATGGGGTAATAGCCAACAAACCTTCGCCGCTGATAACCCAATTCTCTGGCTAGCCTCGATCAACTTGATGCTAGCTCTGTTTAATCTGATACCCGGATTCCCCTTAGATGGAGGCCGGATATTGCGTGCCCTTCTTTGGCAGAGAACGGGGGATTATAAGAGGGCTACTCGCATTGCTTCACTGGCTGGGCAAAGCGTCGCTTACTTGATGATTGGTGGCGGCATTGCCATCATGTTTATCAATTTATCTACCAACTTTTACATCCCCGTTAACGGTATCATGCTTGCTTTTATCGGCTGGTTCTTACATCACTTCGCCACTACCAGCTATCGCCAACTAGAGATACGGGAAACCCTCCGAGGCTTCACTGCCCGGGCGGTGATGGGAACTGATTACATTGCCATTTCCCCTAACCTCAGCCTCAAAGAGCTGGTGCAAGATTATGTCCTCCCCACTGGTCGCCGTTACTTTGTGGTAGCTGAAGACGGAAGATTGGCAGGGATGGTAAGCTTTGAAAACATCAAGACAGTGCCTCAGACTCGCTGGGATATCACTCCAGTAAGGGCAGTGATGACCCCGGCGGATAAAGTAGTAAGCGCTCGCCCCGAAGAGGAAGCCCTCAGCATACTGGAGCGGATGGAGGAGCATGACTTAACCCAACTGCCAGTGGTAAAGGAGAGGGTAGTCCTCGGCATAATTGTTCGAGAAAACCTGCTCCGCTTCATTCGGCTTCGCTCTGAGCTGAGAGTGTAGCTATGGAAAAGAGGGGAGTCTCCTTTACAGTGGAGGGGATCAATATTGTGGGGGAATTATACCTCCCCGAAGAGGGTGGAAAAGCTCTGCCTGCTCTCTGTATCTGCCATGGTATTCCTTCCGGAAAGCCAGCGGACCCCACTGATGGAGGCTATCCTCTACTGGCTGAAAAGTTCTGCACTGCTGGCTTTATCACCTTGATATTTAACTTCAGGGGAACAGGGGTGAGCGGAGGTAATTTTGACATCATGGGCTGGGTGAAAGACCTTGAGGCAGCTATCGATTACCTATACTCCTGCCCAGAGGTAGACACTTCCCATCTTTGCCTAATGGGCTTTAGCGGAGGAGCCGTCGTCTCAGCTTATGCGGCTGCCCGTGATCCTAGGATAAGTAAGGTTGTTCTCTGCGCCTGCCCTGCGGAATTTCGTGACCTCACTGATCAAGGATGGTGGAAGCCTCAGATTGACCACTTCCGTCGCATTGGCATAATTAGGGACAAGAGTTTCCCTCACTCTGTAGACCACTGGCTGAAGGGGTTCAATCACACTGCGCCCCTTCATTGGATAGACAAGATTGCCCCCAGACCTTTATTGATATTGCAGGGCGAAGAGGACGACTTAGTGGAGGTGAGCCAGGCCTGGTGCCTTTATGAGAAGGCGAGGGAACCCAAAGAAATGGTTATAATTAAAGGGGGAGGACATAAGCTGAGGTTGAGCCAAGAAGCTATGGACACCGCCTTAAGGTGGTTAAAGAAAGGGTTAGACTAAATTGACCTAGAAATGGAAAAGGGTGTAAAATCTCCTTGAGAGGCTCTAGGAATATAAGGGTGAGCTGGCGCGAATCTTGTGGCATCTTTGGGGTTTATGCTCCAAAAGAAGACGTGTCTCGGCTTACCTTTTTTGCTTTATTTGCTCTTCAACATCGAGGGCAAGAGAGCAGCGGCATTGCTACTACTGATGGCGACGGTATCTGGGTGCATACCGGTATGGGGCTTGTATCTCACGTCTTCAATGAAGACGCCTTAAGTCGATTAACAGGAACCACTGCTATTGGGCATAATCGTTATTCCACCATGGGGTCAAGTCAACTCGCCAATACTCAACCCATAGTTGTGGAGGGGGCTGCTGGGAAGATAGCCGTGGCACACAATGGAAACCTTGTCAATGCTAAGGTTCTGCGTCAAGAGCTCAGTGAACAAGGCTATCGCTTTTCCACCACCACCGATTCTGAAGTCATCGCCAACCTTATCATCGCCTCACCAGGGCGAACTTGGACGGAGAGAATCAGACACGCCATGCATCGGCTACAAGGGGCATACTCACTGGTAATCCTCACCAATAACTCCTTGATAGGCGTTCGTGACCCCTTCGGGGTGCGCCCTCTCTGCCTAGGGAAGCTCGATAATGGCTGGGTGCTGGCCTCTGAAAGTTGTGCCCTGGATCATATTGGCACCAGCTTCCTTCGCGAGGTCGAACCTGGAGAGATAGTCATCATCGATTCTAAAGGTATCAAAAGCTTCCAAGGGGTGAAACCAGAAAGGAATGCTTTATGTGTCTTCGAGTATATCTATTTCGCCCGCCCCGATAGTACAATCGGCGGTCAGCTCCTCTATCGGACACGAGAAGCCATGGGCAAGAGGCTAGCCCAGGAATACCCCGTAGAGGCTGATATGGTTATCGGTGTTCCTGATTCAGCAACAATAGCTGGAATCAGCTATGCCCGAGAGTCAGGCATCCCCTTTACCGAAGGCTTGCTTAAGAATCGTTATGTAGGGCGCACTTTTATCGAGCCCGACCAGCGGATTAGAGAGCTAGGTGTCGGACTTAAGTTCAACCCCTTGCGGGAAATATTAGCCGGGAAGCGATTGGTGATACTTGATGATAGCATTGTGCGAGGTACCACCACCCCTCGCGTAATCGCCTTACTAAGAAAGGCAGGAGCAAAGGAGATACATATGCGTGTCTGCTCTCCCCCTATCTGTTATCCTTGTTTCTTCGGGGTGGACATGGCAACACGGTGGGAGCTTATCGCTGCTCGTAAGAGCGTCCCTGAAATCAGAGAATTTATCGGGGCTGATTCCTTGGGCTATCTTAGCTTAGAGGGGCTGATAGAGGCAGTGGGATTACCTAGGGAGACCCTTTGCCTTGCCTGCCTTACTGGAGATTATCCTATCCCAGTGCAGTTAGAGATGGACAAGCTAGCGCTGGAAGCATTACCAGAAGAAGTGCCAAGTCCCCAGTAATG
>CAYWDP010000014.1:12768-20796 GCA_964457045.1 uncultured Dehalococcoidia bacterium | reverse complement strand
TGGACAAGCTAGCGCTGGAAGCATTACCAGAAGAAGTGCCAAGTCCCCAGTAATGGGGCTGTTTAACTGTCACCCTGACCTTGAGCGAAGCGAAAGGGAAGGGTCTCAGATTCTTCGGTTGCCCAAGGCGACCTCAGAATGACAGGTAGGATTGCTAAGCAATCCTAAGTAAGGCACCGATGAAAGGGTTCGTCTTTTCCATATAGGTGGAATCCAAGAAGCCGGAGTCCCTACAGTTTGACGCCTAATTTAGGTAATGCATTGTCTCTAGAGGGGGGTCCTCGGTACAAAAGTTGATGCCAAAAGCAAAGCTTATAGGCGAAGTGGTAGAGCAAAGGGGCAAAGAGAGGGTAATTATAGCTTAGTTTGAAAGGAGTGATAAAATGCGAGCTATTCTAAGCGTTTCAGATAAGAAGGGGTTGGTGGATTTCGCTCGAGGGTTGGCGGAATTAAAGGTAGAAATTTTCAGCACCGGTGGCACTAAGAACACCCTGAAAGAGGCAGGGATAGCAGTGCGCGGTATCTCTGAAGTAACCAGCTTCCCGGAGATCCTTGATGGTCGGGTGAAGACGCTGCATCCAGCAGTCCACGGTGGAATCCTTGCCAGACGCAATCTGACCAGCCACATGGATCAACTGGCTGAAAAGGGTATCCAAACTATCGACCTGGTGGTGGTTAACCTTTATCCTTTCCTCCAAACCATAGCCAAAGCCAAGGTTACCTTAGAGGAAGCCCTGGAGAATATCGATATTGGTGGGCCTACCATGATTCGAGCTGCTGCCAAGAACTTCCCCGATGTCATCGTTGTAGTCGATCCAGCAGATTATGACCTTGTCCTTGACCAGCTACGCCGAGGCGAGGTCGGCATAGAGTTAAGAAGAAAACTAGCCCAAAAGGCTTTCCAGCATGTGGCTTACTATGATACCGCCATCGCTCAATATTTAAGAGGTGAAGAAAAGGGCTTCCTTGAGGAGATGACCATCGCCTTGAGGAAGCAAGCCGAGCTAAGCTATGGGGAGAATCCCCATCAGCAGGCTGCCTTCTATGTGGAGGAAAAGCCTAAGAAGTTAGAACCCAGCTTGGTTTCCGCAACTCAGCTAGGAGGGAAAGAGCTTTCCTTTAACAATATCCTCGACCTTGATGCAGCACTGGGCGTGGTCAGCGACTTCTCTGCCCCTACTATTGCCGTCATTAAACACAATAACCCCTGCGGGTTGGCCAGCCACCCCAATCTAGCTGAAGCCTATCGACGAGCGCTGGCCGGAGACCCGGTAGCCGCCTTCGGAGGAATAGTGGCTTCCAATAGAAACATTGACCTAGCTGCTGCCAAAGAGATTGATAAGACTCACTATGATGCCATTATTGCCCCTCAGTATGAGGAAGAGGCTTTGGTTCTGCTTAAGCGTAAGCGAGATTTGAGGATCATTGCTTCAGGGACTGAGACCCTGAAGTCAGCTACGGCTGAGCCCTTCCTCGATTTTCGCCGAGTTCGGGGAGGCTTCTTGGTGCAAACCTCAGACCTTGTTACTGAGGGGGAGCGGTCGGCGCAGACGGTGACCCAGCGGAAACCAACGCCAGAGGAATTACAAGACCTGTGGTTCGCCTGGCAGGCAGTGAAGCATATCAAATCTAACGCCATTGTGATTGCCAAGGACAATGCCCTTTTAGGCATGGGTGCCGGGCAACCCAGTCGAGTGGTGAGCGTAGAGCTGGCGCTGAAAAAGGCAGGGGAGCGTGCCCGAGGCAGTGTCCTTGCCTCTGACGCCTTTTTCCCCTTCCCTGATGGGGTGGAGCTGGCAGCAGAGGGTGGGGTGACCGCTATAGTCCAGCCCGGCGGCTCAGTGAGAGACCAAGAGGTTATCCAGACAGCCAACAAGTATAATCTGGCTATGCTATTCACCGGGGTGAGGCACTTCAGGCATTAAGGGTGCATATGCTGAAGAGGAGATGCTAAAATTTGACCAATGGGAGCGAATAAGGCAACTCTGAGAGTTCCCTTAAGGAGCAATATGCCTAATGCAATTATAGTGGCAGATGTGGTGAGGGGCTTCTTCGAGGAGGGTAACCCCCTTTATTGCGGCGAGATGGCCCGCCGCATTATCCCCCACATTCAACGGCTGCTGGAGCAGGAAATAGCCCAGGGTTCAAAGGTCTTCTATATTATTGACCGTCATGAACCGGATGACCCGGAGTTCGAGATGTTTCCTCCGCACTGCATAGCTGGCACCTCGGAAACCGAGCTCATCCCCGAGATTGCCCAATACCCTGGGGAGATAATATATAAGAACCGCTACAGTGCTTTCTTTAATACCACTCTGGAAGAGAAGCTAAAAGCCCTCCAGCCGGAGAAGCTGATTGTCTGCGGCGTGTGCACTGATATATGCGTTTTACATACCGTTTCTGATGCTCGAAATCGGGACTATGAAGTGGAGGTACCCGTCGACTGTGTGGCTTCCTTTGACCTAGCAAAGCATAAATTTGCCCTGGAGCATATGGAAAAGGTCCTGGGAGCAAAGCTAGTGAGTGCCCCGATAAAAGCCCTCTCACCCCACTTCGAACCCTCCCCCTCTGTTTTGTCTGGAGAGACCGCTGACATCTACTTCGTCCGAACGGTGGAGATCCTGAAGCATGAAGGGATCAACCCAGTAGCCACCATGGAGGTCTTCCCCAGCCGGGCAGGAATCCTCTGCGGCATGCATGAGGTCCATGCCTTATTGGACAGGATATTGCCCGAAGGTAGCCGGGAGGTATGGTCTCTCTCCGAAGGAGAGCCCTTTGAGAGAAAAGAGGTAGTACTCAGGATAACCGCCCCCTACCAGAGCTACGGTGCCTATGAGACTGCCTATCTGGGTATGCTCGCCCAGTGTAGCGGCTGGGCCACAGCAGCCAGGGAATGCGCTGAGGCAGCCCAGGGGATCCCCATTATCAGCTTCGGCGTTCGCCATATCCACCCCACCATAGCCGGGATCATGGACTATGCTGCTATTGTAGGTGGCTGTGCTGGCTGCTCTAGCATCGCCGGTGCCAAGCTGGCTGGCATCGACCCCACTGGCACCATACCTCATACCCTGATCATAGTTATGGGCGATACAGCCGCTGCTACCCTTGCCTTTGATAAACATATGCCCCCTGAGGTGGCTCGCATCGCCCTGGTGGACACCTTCAAGGATGAGCCTGAAGATAGCATAATAGTAGCTCAAGCAATGGAAGGGCGCCTCCAGGGGGTGAGGCTGGACACCCCGGCTGAGCGGGGAGGAGTTACCGCTGACTTAGTGAAAGAGACCAGGGCTAGGCTTGACCTAGCTGGCTTCAGAGAGGTGAAGATCTTTGTCAGCGGGGGCATCGACCCCGAGCGCATCAAATATTTTATTGAAAAGCGAGTTCCTGTTGACGCCTTTGGGGTGGGGAGCTATATCAGCGGAGCTAAACCTATTGATTTCACCGCTGACCTCCATGAGGTAGAAGGCAAGCCTGTGGCTAAGCGGGGGAGGATCCCCGGAATCACCCCCAACCCCCGCCTGAAGCGGGTGATGTAAGGAGGTATTGGCATGTGGTTTCGCAGGCGCGGCTTCTATGGCGGCTTTCGCTTTGGATTCCCTCCTTTCATGTTTTACTTCGGCCCTCGACCCTTCCCCAAAAAAGAGGATTACCTTCGAATGCTAGAAGATTACAAAAAGGACCTGGAAGCAGAGCTGAGGGAAGTGGAAAAGGAGATCGAGGAGCTGAAGCGAGAGTAAAGTGCCTTTGGAAGCAGTAGAAATAGCCAAGAGGATTGTGGAGGCTGCCGCAGACAAGCAAGCCTCCGATATAGTGCTGCTGGATACTAGGAAGGTCTGCTCCTTTGCTGACTATTTCGTTATCTGTAATGGAGAGAGTGAACGCCAGATCGAGGCTATTCGCGATGCTATTGATGAGGTGCTGAAAAAAGAGGCAGTTGTCCCCCATCATTCTGAGGGGAATGCCAATTCCGGGTGGATGTTACTCGACCTGGGTGAGATTATTGTCCATATCTTCTCCCCCTTTGAGAGGGAATACTACCAGCTAGAACAGCTATGGAGCAAAGCCCCCATTGTGGTGAGGATTATGTGAGACCGCTTAGAGGCGTAGTGCTTAAAAATGTAGTGCGGGTCTTTAGACCCGCCAAAGCCCTGACAAGATGTAGGGACAGGTTTTTAAACCTGTCCGAAGAGCTGGTGGCTAAACCGCAGTTGTAATCGAACCATGGTGGAATTGAAATTCAGGCAAAGACAAACTCCTCAATAGCTTCAAAGTAGGGCTCTATGCCCACCATCATTATGGTGTTGTGGTCAGCCCCAGGAATGATTACCAAGCGCTTTTCCTTGGTAGCCACGTTCTCAAAGAGGTCTCTCGCCTCAGTCAGAGGAATGAGACTGTCAAATTCCGCATGGATGATAAGGGTGGGCAGGGTAATGGTTCGGATTTTGGCCAGATTGGGAAATTCAAAATCTTTTATACCCAGGGACTCTCTGGGAAAGCCCAGGCGTGTCACCAGCCTGACCATGCTAGCAAACCCGCTCTCAATGATCAGACCCTTTATCTCCTCCCCACAATGGGAAGCCAACTCGATGGCGGAGATACTCCCCAAAGAGCGCCCCATGAGGAAGACCTTGTCACTATAGTCACCCCCTCGCAGAACGTCCCAGAAGCCCTCAAAGATGGGATGAGCGTCGGCAACCATATTGGTGAAAGTTGGTACGCCGCCGCTCGACCCATAACCCCGATAGTCTGCCACAAATAGATTGATGCCCAATCGATTGTAGAGAGGAGCAATATAATCATGATCACTGACGACCTCACCATTACCATGAAAGTAGAGGATAGAAGGCGAACCTCGGTGATGGACATAAAAGCGGCATGAAATCGACACGTCCTTCTCTACAGGGATGAGGTGATCAGTTGCATTGGGAGGAGGGGTGGTAAAATCCTTTCTAGGATAAAAGACAAACTGAAGGATTTCTGGTCTATCTAAGGCAGCATAGTCAGCCTGATGAGACATCCTCTCACTTAATCCGGGTGGCTCAGTATTTCTTCCTCAGAGAAGAAGAGGCTGATCTCCTCTTGAGCGTTTCCCTCCGAATCAGAGCCATGAATCAGATTGCGCCCGATGTCTAACCCAAAGTCCCCTCTTATTGTCCCTGGGGCAGCATGGAGGGGATCGGTTTCCCCCATCATTCGGCGTACTACCTCCACGGCATTCTTCCCCTCAACCACAGCAGCGATAATAGGGCTGGAGGTGATGAAATCCACCAGAGCAGGGAAAAAGGGCTTGCCTTCATGGATAGCATAGTGGCGCTCAGCCATTGCCTTGTCCATCTGGAGCATCTTCAGGGCTACAATTTTCAGCCCCTTCCTCTCCAGGCGGGAGATTATTTCCCCCGCCAGCCCCCTTTCTATGGCATCAGGTTTAATAAGAACCAGTGTTCTTTGCATCTTCAGTCTCCTTGCCGACCATCATCGAAGCAGTGCCTTCGGCCACCACGGTACCATCCTTTCGAGTTATAGTTGCCCTTGCTCTGAGCAGCCTCCTCGTTTTCTCGGTTATAGTACTAGTTACAAGGAGCGGCTCACCGATTAATGCTGGACGCTTGAACTTCACCTCAGCTCGAGCAGTAATGGCCAGTATCCCCAAGGAATACATAGCCCAACCCATAGCCTCGTCCAGAATGGCGAAGACTATTCCACCATGGAGATAGCCTGGGTAACCCTGATAAGGTTCAGTGGGGGTAAACTCTGTCTCAACCTTATTCCCTTCGCGGCGGAAACGGAGTTTCAGCCCGATAGGGTTTTCTTGCCCACAACCAAAGCACCTATTGGTAAGCTGTGGTAGTATCTTCTCCTCAGATAACATATTTGCTCCTTGCGTTTGGTCTGTTTGAACCATTTCTTCACCCTCGGCGACCATCCTGCCAGTTTGACTGTGACTAGCAACCCCTAGAGGTGAAATGTTCCCACCCCTTTTCCTTGACTTGTAGAGGCTGGCCTTCTTTGTCAATTAAAGTTACCCCTCCCTCACTTCTTATCTCGCCGATTACGGTTATGGGGCAATCAGTCGAGGTCCTCACGCTCTCGATAACCTCTTCACTGGCAGTGAACAGCAGCTCGTAATCCTCGCCCCCGGTTAAAGCAAAATCGAGGGATTCCTGGGGGAAAGCGGCTCTCACCTTGGGGTGAATAGGAACCTGATCAACTTTTAGGATTGCTCCCACCTTGCTTGCCTTGCAGAGGTGACCAAGGTCAGCCACCAGCCCATCACTAATATCTATGGTCGCCCGCACCCCCCGTCCCACCAAAAGCTGCCCCTCAGCGATCCTTGGCTGCGGCTGAAGATGGGCCCTTCTGAAAAAAATCGCTGTCTCCGGATCAAATTGAAGGTGGTCGGCTAACATTCTCAGCCCTGCTGCTGAGGAGCCTAAATAGCCGGTGACAGCTATCAGGTCACCAGGCACTGCCGCCGATCTAGTGAGAATACCCTCAGTCTGCCCTTGCCCTATTACTGTCAGGGTAATCATCATCAAGGGGGCGCTACTAATGTTTCCCCCTACTATAGCTATCTTGAATTGTTTAGCTATCTCCGCCATCCCCTGGTAGAGCTGGGTGACATCCTCCACCTCGGTATCTCCGGGAAGGGCTAAGGATACTAAAGCATACCGCGGTAACCCCCCCATAGCAGCAATATCGCTCAAATTTATGGCTACCGCTTTCCAACCCAGCTCCCTCCAAATGCTCTCCGCCGTAAAATGCACCCCCTGAACCAGGGTATCAGTGGTAGCCAAAAAAGTGGAATCATCAACTCGCCAAGCGGCAGCATCATCGCCGATGCCTACCACAACCTGAGGATCTTTCCTACCCTGAGCGACTACCTCGGAAAGCAGCTCAATGAGTCCGAACTCTCCTAGCTCCGATACCTTCATTGCCAAGATTATATTCAATTAATGCTTTAACCTCAACTGTAGCCTAAAGAGAGCATTTAGTGTCACCCTGAGCGCTAGTGAAGGGTCTCTAGATTCTTCGGTCGCTTCCCTCCCTCAGAATGACAAACGGGGGTTTAATAAACGACCTTGCCCAAAAGGCGCTAGCCAAAAGGGCCCAAACCTGATATAGTTACCAAGGTTTGAGATGCGCTATGCTATCCTGGCTGACATTCACAGCAACCTAGCTGCCTTTCAGGCGGTGTTGGAGGATTCAGAGAAGAAGGGCGGATTTGAGGAGATATGGTGCTTAGGGGATGTGGTAGGTTATGGCCCTGACCCCGGGGAATGCATCCAGCTCCTGCGCCAACATCGCCACCTTTGCATTGCCGGCAATCACGATTGGGCAGCTATCGGGGAGGTAGATACTTCATACTTTAACCCCGAGGCTGCGGCAGCTTGCCACTGGACCGCCTCTCAGCTAAGTCCCGAGGATATTGATTACCTACGCAATCTACCTTTAACTCTGCATCGAGACGATTTTACCCTAGCTCATGGCAGCCCCAGGGAGCCCATCTGGGAGTACGTCCTTTCTGCCCAGACCGCCAAGGCTAATTTCGCCTACTTCGATACCAGGTTCTGCCTCATAGGTCATTCTCATGTCCCGCTAATTTTCGACCTTGACCAAGACAACCTCTGCGGGCTTTACCAGCTCCCGGGCGAGTTGTTCCTCAAGCAGGAAGAAAACCGCCTGATTATCAATTGCGGTGGGGTAGGGCAACCAAGGGATGGTGACCCACGGGCTAGCTATGCCATTCTTGATGACGAAGAGGGGGTTATCTACCACTACCGTGTCAACTATGATATCTCGACCACTCAGCAAAAGATGGTAAAGGCAGGCTTGCCTCTTGGTTTAGCAAACCGCTTGAGCTATGGATGGTGACTTATCCCGACTTAAAGCGAAGTTTAATATCCCCCGCTACTATTTCAGCACTTCTGCAGGATTCTTCTCAGTTAGTCAACTCGTCTGTATTAACAGGCTCTGTTAACTTGTGATACAATAATAAAGCGGAGGCAGAGGGTGAATAAACAAAGTCTG
>CAYWDP010000014.1:0-12668 GCA_964457045.1 uncultured Dehalococcoidia bacterium | reverse complement strand
GTTAACTTGTGATACAATAATAAAGCGGAGGCAGAGGGTGAATAAACAAAGTCTGAGCCTAGGAGAGGCAGCCCTTTCCTTTCTCACTTCATTGCCACCTGAGGAGAGAAAGGACAAACAACAAGAAGTAAATAGATTTGTCCTCTGGTATGGCAAGGAACGCCTCACCAGTCAAATCACCCCCATGGAGGTAGCCAATTACGCTGAGCGGGTAGGAGCATCCACTGGTGACACTACAAGGAAGCTCGAGCCGGTGAGAGCTTTCCTAACTTATGCCAAAAGAGAAGGACTTGTCAAAGCTAGTCTTGCTCCACACCTCAGGGTGAAGGCTTCACCAAAAACTCCCCTGCCGACCAGGCCAAAGCAGCAGGTTGCTCTAACACCTGAAGACTATGTTCAATTGAAGTCACAACTGGCTGCCCTAGAGGAGGAGCGTGGTCGTATTGCTGAGGAGCTGCGCCGGGCTGCCGCAGACAAAGATTTTCGTGAAAACGCCCCTTTGCAGGCAGCTAGAGAGCATCGAGACCAGGTTGAGGCACAGATTAGACAACTGCAAGCTGCTATCAGCACCGGGGTAGTGGTGGAGGAGAAACCGGCAGAAGAGTCTGCAGTAAGGTTAGGAAGCAAGGTTATTTTGCTCGATATTGCCTCGGGGAGAAAATTGACTTATACCTTAGTTACCAAGAACGAGGCTAACCCAGCAAAGAACAAGATTTCGATTGTCTCGCCCCTAGGCAAAGCCCTCTTAAACCAACGTCAGGGCGATGTGGTAAGAGTCATTGCCCCGGCGGGGGAGTTGTGCTACCAAATTGAGCAAATTGAATAGGGAGAGGCTATATTCACACCCACATAGCGCTCCCCTTTGCTTTTCTCTCTCAGGGCGGAAAGCCCTTTTTCTTTTATGAAAAGAGTCTTCCCAATTCTAGCTATTGCAATTTTCTCCTCAACGCTTGGAATGGGGATCATTGCCCCACTCCTGCCCCTTTATGCTGAGTCTCTAGGGGCTTCTGGAATCTGGATAGGGATAATCTTCGCTGGGTTCTCTATCTCCCGCGCCCTTTTCATGCCCATTTTGGGCAACATCTCCGACCGAAAGGGGAGGAGAATATTCATCTGTACCGGGCTTTTTGTCTATGCGGTGATTTCCCTGGGTTATATCTGGGCAAGTCGGGTCTCAGAGCTGACCTTTGTTCGACTAATGCATGGGTTTGCCTCGGCCATGGTTGTTCCCATCGCGCAGGCTTATATTGGTGACCTCGCTCCAGAGGGTGAGGAAGGAGCCTGGATGGGATATTTCAATGCTGCTTTCATTGCCGGTTTCGGCTTTGGCCCCCTCATGGGAGGGGTGTTGACCGATTATTTCAGCATGGAGACTGCCTTTTATACCATGGGGGTACTCAATCTGCTGGCTTTTATCCTGGCCTTCTTCCTTCTCCCTGAGGTTCACCGCAGAAAGGAAAGCAGCGAATCGCCTCAGCCCTCTTTCCCAAGGATGAGAGAGAGTGGGGTAATGAAGGGGTTGTTTAGCTTCCGCGCAGTGCAGTCTTTCGGAATGGGCGCCTTTATGGCTTTTTTCCCCTTGTTTGGTGACGACCTGGGATTGAGTCCTGGGCGAATAGGAGCAGTGCTGGCAATTTATCTTTTACTGATAGCAACCGCTCAATTTTTCTCTGGCAGGATCGCTGATGTTTTCAATAGAAAAGCACTGGTCATTTCAGGGAGTCTGGTCGGTCTTGTCTTCATAGCCTTGGTCCCCTCCATGCAGAATTTCTGGCAGCTATTAGGTTTATGCATCTTTGGTGCTGTTGGCGGTGCGTTGTCCTTACCGGCAGCCTCGGCACTGACCGTGGAAGAAGGGAAAAAATATGGCATGGGCTCTGCTATGGGGGTATTTAACATGGCGATGAGCATCGGCATGGCAACGGGACCCCTTATCGGGGGGCTAATAGCCGACCTGATGAACATAGACTCCGTCTTCTACTTTGGAGCCGGCATGGGACTTTTAGGCATCGGCCTATTTATCTGGTTTACCAGACCCCAATCCAAGTCCCAGTTGACATAGACCAAAGCTACAACTGCCCCAAAACTACCCGTCTAGTTGACCCGCTCTCCTATTTTGCCAACATTTTGCTAACCAACTCATTGTGACGGGATAGGATGCCATAACACTCCACGCATAAAAACCTTCCTACGGCAATCAAACAGATGTTCTAGTTTACGCGTGGTGGGCCTGGTTGGCACCTCGTATGTTAGACTATTTATCTGGTTTACCAGGTGATATCATTAAGGAAAGATGTATGAAGACACTATCGCTGCCATTTCCACGCCTTTAGGTGAGGGGGGGATAGGAATCGTCCGCCTCAGCGGAAGCGAGGCTCGCCCCATTGCAGAACGTATCTTCCGAGGCAGGCTTTCCCACCGCCGCCTTAACTACGGGCATATTATCGACCCTGAAAATGGTGAGGTGGTAGATGAGGTGCTGGTCGGCTATATGGCAGCCCCATATACCTATACCAGGGAGGACGTGGTGGAGATTAACTGCCATGGTGGTCCCTTACCCCTTCAGCGCATCCTGCAATTAGCACTACGCTATGGAGCAAGGTTGGCTTACCCCGGTGAGTTCACCCTGAGGGCTTTCCTTAACGGCAGAATTGACCTGGCACAAGCAGAATCGGTACTGGATATAGTGCGTGCCAAGACCCAAGCCAGCTTGCGGCTAGCCATGCAAGGACTGGAGGGCCGCCTCTCAGCGGCAATCAAGGGAATTCGCAGCCAGCTAATGTCAGTCCTGGCCTACCTTACTGCCAGGATAGACTTCCCCGAGGATGAAATAGAGTCACAGGATATAATTCAGCCATTAAAGGAAGCGCTGCAGAGCCTACAGGGGCTTATCGCCACTGCCGATAGTGGCATAGTTTATCGTCAGGGGGTGAGGACCGCCATCGTGGGGCGACCTAATGTGGGCAAGTCCAGCCTGCTAAACCAACTGCTCCGCCAAGACCGCTCCATTGTTACTCCAGTCCCGGGAACCACTCGAGACACCATTGAAGAGGTAGTAAATTTAAAGGGTGTCCCTTTCATCTTAGTGGATACAGCCGGAATCATTCGTAGTAAGGATTTAGTAGAATCCCTGGGGGTGGAGCGCAGCCGAAGGGCAATAGAGCAAGCTGACCTTGTTCTCTTGGTGATTGACACTAGTGAACCAATAATGGAGGCTGACAGAGAGATAGTCGATTTGATTGGCGATAGGGAAGCCCTGGTGGTGGCCAACAAGTGTGATTTGCCTCAGCAGGCCGAACTGGAGGAATTGAGATGGGAGAAGGTGTTCACCTCAGCCCTTTCTGGAGAGGGTCTTGCCCACCTAGAGGAAAGGATGGTCAATTTGGCTTTAGGGGGCAAGGTTTTTGTTTCCGATAGCCTAGTAGTGAACAATCCCCGCCATAAGAACGCGCTGGAAAGAGCGGAGAAGAATCTGACTCAAGCTTTATCGAGTATTAATTCGGGAATACCAGACGATTTCATCACCATTGACCTTACCGCGGCTCTCAATGCCCTGGGAGAAATCACTGGCGAGACGGTGCAGGAGGAGCTTTTAGAGACCATCTTCAGCAACTTTTGTGTTGGGAAGTAACCTTAACCTATGTCTCCGCGCTACGGTAATCCGATCCGAATTAGTTTGGTTATTAACTTATTCGCGGCATTTCCCCAACACCAAGCGATAGCCGTCTGTCCCTCATCTATGGCAGTAATACCACAAAAGACAAAGGTGGTATCCGAGGTTTACTGAAAGGAAACCTCGTTTTGCTCCTCATCGACCTTCTGCTTTATATAACGAAGAAGCGGGCCAAAAGTTAGGAGGTGTATCGAGGTTCTCGTTTAAGAGACTCAAAAGCCTCTCATAGCTTTCATTCAGCCTACCCCTGGCAAGTTCAATGGCAGGCTTCACAGGCTTTGGGACTATTGTTTCCGCCGTCTGGAGTCTATCCATATCCCTGACAAAATTCCGCCATAGCAGTTGTCTTAGCTCAGTGACCTGTGCCTCATGTTTGGGTTCTCCTCGCCTCATCTTAGCAGCCCACTCCTCTATGTTCTTTAGATGAGCATCGAAGCGCGAGACCAGTCCTTCCACTCTCTCAGAGTCGCCCCTCTCCGCTATCCGCGCCATCTCCTCAATGCGCCGACCGGCAAACTTGGCATGAAGCTTTGCCTTGCCCATATCTGAAAAGGTGAACGCCAATTGCACCCGCTCTGTTGCCAGCTTTACCGGATAAAGGGTCTCCCCAGGAAGGCTATCGGAGGCGGCAGCCACTGTGCCACCGCCAGCTATAAGGATAATGAGAACAACGGAGGCAACAATGACCGCCCAGCGTGGCACCCAGCCAAGGAGAGACAGCCTCTTCACCTTAGGCTTCTGCTTTTCGGCATAGAGTATTGAGTGGATCTGGTATCTGGCTCCTGCCCTGAACTCTGAACGTGGCTCGACAGCAGAGGTCCGGTAGGTTGTGAGGGCAATGCACAGCAGTGGCTCCAATTCAGCCGCTTGCTCTGGATAGCGCTGCAAGCACTGCTCCAGGCTCTCCCCCTGGAGCAAGCGGTCAATACAGTCATCTAGTATATGTTCAAACTCTTCAGCCATTCGCTTTCTCGTTACTTGAGGAAAGGATTCGACGCAATTTCACCAAAGCATCATGTTGAAGAACCTTAACCGCCCCTTCACTCTTAGCCATGACCTTGGCCGTTTCAGCAACAGACAACCCGCCGGCTAAGCGCAGAGAAATCACCTCACGCTGTGCTTCAGTGAGCTGCTCATAAGCCACTGCCAACTGTTCCAGCCTGAGCCTTTGTTCAGCCAGCAACGTTGGGTCAGCACTAGACACTGCTCTTGCCTCATCAAGAGGCAGCGTTCTTTCTTTCCTCCTCTTTCTAAAATGGTCCACCACCTGATTATGAGCGATGCGAAACAGCCAGGAGGAGAAAGGCATCCCTCGCCAGCGATAGGAACCAATAGACTCCAGAGCCTTAAGGAAGACCTGCTGAGTCAAGTCCTCTGCATCCGCCTGGTTTCTCACCTTAAGCACTATATAACGATACATCTTATCGAAGTGCGCCTCATAGAGCTGAGCGAAGGCCTCTGGCTCTCCCCGCTGAGCTCGTCGCACTAAGCTCTCTTCTTGTTGCACCTGATAACCTCTATGCTCAAGCCTGACCCAGCCCTGATGTTACCCGGTGCATATTATATATAACGAAAAAGGGGAGGCAAAGTTAGCTATGTGACGTCAGCTACCCGAAAATAGCGATTGGAGAACGAGTCAGTCTTCTTCCATTTCTACGTCATTGCCAGGAGCGACACCGGTTGCGAGGCGTAGCCGAAGCAAACTCGGAGCGAGATTCCTCGCTTAAGCTCGGAACAAGCTCCGCAATCCCTAAAGCAGCTATGAGTTTGAGATTGCTTCGCTTCGCTCGCAATGACAGTGTCAGTTGCTAAACGACCTCGGGGCAAAGCCGATGAGTCAAAAATAAAAAGGGCTGGCAAGTGCCAGCCCCCGAAGAACTCAGAGCTGTTGACTAAGCCGCTTCATAGTATTTCATGTTTCTGGTAGCCCAGTAGTCAGAGCTGTAGTACCAACCCCAGTCTACTGTCGCGTTAACCCATAGAAGGCTCATTACGCTCCATAAATCTGGGTCATATATCTCCATGTTCATAATGAATTCGCCGATACCTATGCTGTGTCCCATCTCGTGCATTAAGACTACGGCCTCTGCCGCGTATTCTTTCCCTGCGCCCAAGGCCGCCACTGCCCAGCTATCGGCCGCCTCATCGGCAACGAATATGTAGTTTCCAGCCACGCAATCTTGCTGAATGAACCCTCGTACGACTATATAGCAATATCCTACCACGTCAGGGTAAGCCTCAACGTTGGTTCCGTATAGAACCCATTTCTCCTTGGAATAATACTTTCCCCTGTTGGGATTGCCACCAGCATTGTCAGCGCCATCGTTGTATGCAGCCTCAATAGCCCAAAAATCTGCGTCAGTTATTCCAGTCCCAGAAGTGGGATCAACCACCTGATCACTGATGTCAAAAGTTACCTCAATCAAGTCGCCACTCGGATTATTGCCCATGTAGTACGACTTGATGTAGTCTAAAACGTCCTGAGTTGGCTCATGCCCTTCCATATAATCTATCTCAATGAATAGCTCGTACTCAGCGGTCGGCGGTGGTGGAGGTGGAGGCCCAATACCATTGTTAGTGGTTACGGTTACAGAATCCTGGCCTTTATTGTTGCGATTGTCTCTAGCTCTCACTGTGATGGTGTAGTCGCCATCAGCCACAGTTGTGCTATCCCAGGTGGCTTCATAGGTGTCGCCTTCAACGTTCGCCATCTCGGTCCACCCGGCACCGTCAATCCTATATTCTACCTTCTTAATCCCCGTTTCATCGGTAGCGGTGGCGCTTATGAGAACTGAGCCACTAACCACGGCGCTCTGACTTGGACTCAAAATGCTCACCACTGGAGGGGTTTTATCCGGCCCCCCTCCCCCACCTGCGCCCGACGGTCGATCTGCCCCTATGACTTCACCAGACCTTACTATCGTTGATGCACTGAGTACATCATTACCCGAAGGTGCTGCACCTACAGTCACTACCAGACTCAATAACAGAAAAACTATAGCCAAACCTGAAAACCATTTTGCCAGTTTCATTGTCTACCTCCGATATTGCTCTTGATAATCTGTATGTCAACTATAAAATGCGCCAATTGTCAAGCCCCTGTCAGGATTGCTATACTATGAGGAAATGGATTATGAAACCATCATCGGCTTAGAGATACATGCCCAGCTTTTGACCCGCAGCAAGATGTTCTGTCGCTGCTCCGCAGACTACGCAGCTGCCCCTCCTAATACTCATGTCTGCCCAGTATGCCTGGGCATGCCAGGGGTATTGCCTACCATTAACAAGAAAGCTGTAGAGTATACTATGATGACCGCACTAGCCTTGAACTGCACCATACCGCAGTTCACCAAATTTGAGCGCAAAAACTACCCCTACCCTGACCTAATGAAGGGCTACCAGATATCTCAGCGTGATGCCCCCATTGGCATCCAGGGCTGGATAGCTCTGGAAACCGATAGTCTGAAGAGAAGGATTGGTATTAAAGATGTTCATCTGGAGGAGGATGTGGCTAAATTGGTGCATCGTTCTACCCCCTGGGGGGAATCCTACAGTTTGGTCGATGTCAACCGCTCTGGCGTTCCCTTGATGGAGATCGTCACTGAGCCTGACCTGAGGTCGCCTGAAGAGGCAAGGCAATTCCTTATCAAGCTGCGCAGTATCCTACAATACCTGGGGGTATCTACCGGGAATATGGAGGAGGGCAGCTTCAGATGTGATGCCAATCTCAGCATCCGGCCTGTTGGCTCAAGCGACAGCTTGGCCAAGGTTGAGGTGAAGAATATGAATAGCTTCAAGGCAGTCTATCGTGCCCTAGAGTATGAGGCTGAACGCCAGAGAAAGATAGCCGAGGAAGGAGGAAAGCTTGCCCAAGAAACCAGGGGATGGGTGGAGGAGAGGGGAATAACCCAAGCGCAGCGCAGTAAAGAATATGCCCATGATTACCGCTACTTTCCCGAGCCCGACCTCCCCCCTTTGATATTAAGTCCAGCCTGGGTGAAGGAAATCGAGTCACGCCTACCGGAACTCCCCGAATTGAGACGGGACCGCTTTGTAGCCCAATATGGCTTGCCCCTTTATGATGCCAATTTGCTCACCAGCTCTAAATCCCTAGCCGATTATTTTGAAGCCTGTGTTAACCTATCTCAAGGCTTCCCTTTAGAAAAGAGAGCCAAGAGCGTGAGCAACTGGCTCTTGGGGGAGTTTGCTCGCTGTCTTAACTTAGCTGGCATTGAGATCGACCAATCCAAGGTTGCCCCTAGCCACCTAGTAGAGTTGCTCAATTTGATTGATCAAGGCATCCTCACTGGACCTGCTACTAAGAAAGTGTTTGAGGAGATGTTCCACACGGGCAAGCCTGCCAAGGAAATTGTGACTGAAAGGGGGCTAACTCAAATTAGCGATGCTTCAGCAATAGAGGAGATAGTGCGGCAGGTAATTGCCACCAATACCCAAGCAGTGGTAGACTTCAAAGCAGGGAAAGAACAGGCGCTGACCTTCTTGGTAGGACAGGTGATGAGAGCAACCAAGGGTCGAGCCAATCCCAAACTGGTGAACGAAATATTAAGGCGGGAGTTTGAGGCAGGATAATGCAAACCTACTTTAATGTGGCTCAAATAATAGTCTCCGTGGTATTAATCGGCGTGCTCTTGCTCCAGGTGAGAGGAGGAGGGCTAGGGGGAATCTTCGGGCAGCCCGACTCCACCTTCCGCACCAGGAGGGGGGTAGAAAAGACCCTATTTCAATTTACCATCGCCTTGGTGGTACTGTTTGTCATCCTCTCCATATTGAGCCTCAAGATTGATTAGTCCCTAAAAACCTATGGCAGCAATCATAACCCTGACCACCGATTTTGGCGTTCAGGATACCTATGTGGCAGCTATGAAGGGGGTCATTTTAGATATTAACCCCAAGGTCACTCTGGTGGATATTTGCCACTCTATTGAACCGCAGAATATCCGGCAGGCAGCTTTTCTAATTAGTACTGCCTATGGTTATTTCCCCAAAGGCACCATCCATATGGTCATTGTTGACCCTGAAGTGGGCAGCCGGCGCAGAGCTATTATCCTGAAAACCAGAAAGGCTTTCTTCGTTGCCCCCGACAATGGTGTGCTAAGCTATATTATTCATCGTCCTTCGCCGAAGAGAGGTCTCTCTAAAGCAGAGCCCAAAGGGCTCCCACCTGGACTTCTGGCAATGGAGATTTCTAATCCCAAATTTTGGCATCACCCGGTTAGCTCTACCTTTCACGGTCGCGATATCTTTGCTCCCGTGGCCGCCCATCTCTCCTTAGGCGTGCCCCTTCAGGAATTTGGCCAGGTTATCACTTCTCTTTCTGCTTTCCCTGTTCCTCGTCCCCAAGTGGGGGCGAGAGGGGAATTGATAGGACATATCCTTCATATTGACCGTTTTGGCAATATCATCACTGACATTGATAGAGAAGACCTCCCTTCGAGCAAGTTCTCCGTCGAGATTGCCGGTCAACAAATCGAATTACTAAGCGCTTCCTATGCTGAGGCTGAGGGGTTACTTGGCCTTATTGGCAGTAGCGGATATTTGGAGATAGCAGTGAAAAATAGCAGCGCCGCTGCTTTGCTCGGTGCCAAGATCGGCGATGAGGTAAAAATTAAGAGAGAAGAATAGAGGAGACAAGCAATGAACTGCCCCGTCTGCCGAAAAGAGGCCAGAGCAAGGCTTTACTATTGTGCCAAATGCGCCGTTTATGTGCATACCAAGTGCTGGGAGAAGCACATTGCCCAGGCCCACAAGAAGTGATGGAAAACAAAGCAGCGTATGTTCGTAATGCTTTTTCCGCCATAGCCGATACATATGACCTTTTTAATACCTTGCTCAGCTTTAATAGGGATAAGTACTGGCGGAAGTTCACTGTTTCTAAAACCGGGCTGAAAAGGGGAGAGATAGCCCTAGACGTGGCTACTGGAACAGGGAAACTGGCTATAGAGCTAACTAAAGAGGCCGGAGAAAGAGGCAAAGTCATCGGAATAGACTTTTGTGGAAGGATGCTCTATAAAGCTAAGAGCAGGAAGACAAATATAGAGCTTATGCTAGCCACCTCAGAGAGCCTCCCCTTTCCAGATAATACTTTTGATTGTGCCACCATTGGCTTCGCTCTAAGAAACGTTGCCGATATAGAAAAGACCCTCCAAGAGACAACCAGGGTAGTAAAGCCAGGGAAAAAGGTGGTTTGCCTTGAGTTTGCCCGGCCCCCGCACCAGCTTTTCCAGAAGATTTATCGCTTTTGTCTATTCGTTATTTTGCCCTTCATTGGCGGACTCATGTCAAGGCAGAAGGAAGTCTATGCTTATCTCCCCCGCTCCATAATGGAATTTCCCGGACCAGAAGAGGTAAAGCAACTTATAGAGGGGGTTGGGCTAAAGGACGTTCAATTTCATTCCCTTACCTGGGGAATAGTCACTGTCCATGTAGGAACAAAAGGCTAGCCGATCACTCCACTTTCACTGCTGTGCCATAGGCCAGCATCTCCGCCGCCCCTGACATCACCATCGAGGTAGTGAACCTCACCCCTACGACGGCATTTGCCCCCTGCCTCTCCGCGTCTTCTATCATCCTTTGGATGGCTTGTTCCCGGGACTGCGCCATTAACTTGGCATACTCGGGAATTTCACCACCAACCAGGTTGCGTAAAGCAGCCATAATGTCCCGCCCAACATGCCTGGTTCTAACAGCACTCCCCCTCACCAGGCCCAGAGTCTGGACAATCCGTTTCCCTTCTATTTGGTCAGAAGTTGTAATAATCAATGTTCTACCTCCTTGAAATCTTCCTTCTTGACAGCTCGGTATCTCTCCCAAATCACTGAGGCAAGCAATAGAATAATCCCCACTATTACTACTGCAATAGCAATCCTGAAGCCAAGGGCGATTTCAGATGTTTTGAAAAACCACCACAAGAAGTAGCCCAAACCAGCTAATACAGGCCCACCAATCAAAAGGAAAGCTATCTTTTGTATCACCTCTCCCTCCCGTATTTCCTATGCTTCCAAATAGTCCCCTGAGGCGTGTCTTCTAGAGCTACGCCTAATTCCCCCAGGGTAGCTCGAATGTTGTCAGCCAGCTTCCACTGCTTCTCTTTTCTCAGTTCACTGCGAATTGAAATCAGCAACTCGATAAAAGGCTCGGCATCAAGTATAACTTCTCTTTCCTCTAGAGTCAAACCAAGAACACTGGCTAACTCCGACAACGTCTGTTGAGCCGATTCTACATCGAAGCCCTCGCTATGGGCTCGGTTAATCTCCCTGGTTAAATCGAACAAGACAGCCAGAGCCTGAGCGGAATTGAAATCGTCGTCCATAGCCTCAATAAACTTCTGCCGAAAGGTGCCAGTGTCCATTACCCCTACTTTCTCATCCTTACCCTCCCCCCGGGCTGCCTGGCGCAGCCTCTCTACACCCCTCTCTGCAGCCTCCAGCCCCTCTTCACTAAAGCTAATAGGACTACGATAGTGAGAGCTGAGGATGAATAGCCTGAGAGCATCAGGGCTGAAGTGTTCCAAAGCTTCTGTAACGGTAACCAGGACCCCTAAAGACTTACTCATCTTCTCCTCGCCTAATTGCATCAACCCGTTGTGCAACCAGTAGTTGACGAAGGGAACACCAGTGAAGCCCTCTGATTGAGCTATCTCATTTTCGTGGTGAGGAAAGATAAGGTCTTGCCCCCCGCCATGGATGTCCAAGGTCTCTCCCAGGTGTTTTAGGGACATAGCACTGCATTCAATATGCCAGCCGGGTCTGCCCTTACCCCAGGGGCTTTCCCACCAGGGTTCACCGGGTTTCATCGCCTTCCACAGGGCAAAATCTAGAGGGTGCTCTTTTCCGCTACCCGGCTCTATGCGTGCCCCTGCTTGTAGGGCTTCCGGGCTCTGATGGCTCAGTTTTCCATAATCCGGGTCGCTCCTCACCCTGAAGTAGACACTGCCCTCTGCCTCGTAGGCATGCCCCTTGTTTATCAAGCCCTGGATCACCTCAATAATCTTGGGGATCTCTTCAGTAGCTCTAGGATATGAATCAGCCCTTTTGATATTCAACGCATCCATGTCAATGAAATATTGGGCAGTGAACCTTTCAGCTAATTCACTAGGAGAAATCCCCACTTGATGGGCACGGTCGATAATCTTATCATCGATATCGGTAAAGTTTTGCACATACTTCACCTTGTAGCCCCTGAACTCTAAGTAACGTCGAATTGCATCGAAGACGACATAGCTCATAGCATGACCGATATGGCAGTCAGCGTAAGGGGTAACGCCACAGACGTACATCCTCACCACCTCACCCTGAGGAACAAACTCCTCTTTTTGCCCTGAGAGGGTATTAAATACCCTTATCATTTTCCTTGGACTCCTTCAGCAGACGGAGAAATTCCTCAACGGTCAAGTTTGCATCCCGCAAAAGTTTTCTTAATAATCCCGGCTTTAATTCTTTGTGGTCTAGGGCCGATAAAGGCTTATGCGAGGGATTGGCTCTATCTCTCATTCTAACATGGCTCCCTTTCGTTTCAAAATAGGTTTTCTTCGAGGCTGTTTAATTTTGATTTTCCGTTCAATTTTGGGCACTTTAATAACCCTTCACCCCAAAGTTGTCGTAGTGCAGACCTAAAGGTCTGCTAATTAGCTCTGGCAGGTCTAAAGACCTGCACTACATTTTTAAACAGCCTCGTTTTCTTCCGTTCGCCCTGAGCCCCATCGACAAACTCAGGCTTATCCAAGGGCCGTCATGGTTCGATAAGCTCACCACGAACGGCATCTGGCATATTAATTTTCATGATTCGTTGATGACACCCGCCCATGAAGGTTTGCCTTACTACTTCATACCTTATCTTCTGGAAAGCCTTAATCGCCTCCCTACCAGAAATTATGGGCAGTTTTGGATTCATTTAGTGATTACCACGCTTCCAATAAATACTTTTGTGCATCGTTCTCTCAGTAGAATCATAAGGTCTCTAATCTCCCCCCGGCAGC
>CAYWDP010000013.1:17211-24557 GCA_964457045.1 uncultured Dehalococcoidia bacterium | reverse complement strand
GCCGGATTCTCACCGGACTTGCCTTCCATTTAAGCCCTAGCTCGCGCTCGGGCACCCCTGCATCCAATATTCAATTTGGCTTATTATGCCACCTACGCTCCCAAAAGTCAAACTTTTCTATTTCACTCATTTTATGATATACTAAATAAAAAGTAGCCGCAGGGGAGCTCAGAGAGGCTGAGAGCCTCCTAAAGGGGGGCGACCCTTTGAACCTGATCTCGGTAATGCGAGCGTAGGGAGGCGGTTGGATTGACCAAGAACCTAGGCTCTTGGTCTTTTGATTTTTGGAGGAGAAATGACACAGCTTGAGTTAGCCAGGAAGGGCACTATATCGCTACAGATGAAGCAGGTAGCTGAAAAGGAAGGGCTGGACGCTGAGCTTATCTGTCAGGGTGTTGCCCAAGGAACGATAGTGATTCCGGCAAGCGTCAGACATAGTAATCTTGACCCCTGTGGTATTGGCAAGGGACTATGTACCAAGGTGAACGCCAATATCGGTACCTCCTCTGACTACGGCACTATAGATACCGAACTGGAGAAGCTGCGAGTTGCTATGGAATATAAGGCAGATACGGTAATGGACTTAAGCACTGGTGGCGATATTGCTGCTATCCGTAGAGCTCTTATCACCTCCTGTCCTCTCCCTTTAGGCACTGTGCCTATCTATCAAGCAGGGATTGAAGCAATAGAGAGAAGAGGAGCCATAGTCAATATGACTGCCGATGATCTCTTTGCCACTATTGAGCAGCAGGCAGAGGATGGAGTTGACTTCATGACCGTGCATTGCGGAGTGACCCAGAGGGCTTTAGCTCAACTGAGGAGTCAAGGGAGGTTGACCAACGTAGTCTCCCGCGGAGGGGCTTTCTTGATTGGCTGGATACTGCACCAACAGCGGGAGAACCCCCTTTATGAGCAATATGACCGCTTGCTGGAGATAGCGCATCACTATGATATGACCCTAAGCTTGGGGGATGGGATGCGCCCTGGTAGCCTTGCTGATGCCACTGACCGCTCTCAGATTGAAGAACTCCTCACTATAGCAGAGCTGGTAGAGCGCGCCTGGTCAGCAGGTGTGCAGGTAATGGTTGAGGGACCAGGACATGTGCCCCTCGATCAGATTGCGGCTAATGTGCAGTTAGAGAAGCGCCTATGCCGAGGAGCCCCCTTCTATGTGCTCGGACCCTTGGTAACGGATATCGCTGCTGGCTATGACCATATTGCAGCAGCTATTGGTGGTGCTGTTGCAGCCGCTGCTGGTGCTGACTTCCTTTGTTATGTTACTCCTTCAGAGCACCTCTCCCTACCCAATGTAGAGGATGTAAGAGAGGGGGTGGTTGGTGCTCGTATTGCTGCCCATGCCGCTGATATTGTCAAAGGGGTAAAAGGGGCTGCTGATTGGGATAATAAGATGTCCCTCGCTCGCAATGATCTCGATTGGGAGGAGCAGATCAGGCTTTCTGTTGACCCTGTGAAAGCCCAGTGGATGCACGCTCGCTTTGCCACCAAGGGAGCTACCTGCAGTATGTGTGGGCCCTATTGTGCCCTGGCACTGGTAAACGAATATCTGGGTACCTCAGCAGTTAAGTGCGACCTTTAGTAGGAAACCAAGAGGCTGTTTAAAAATGTAGTTGAGCCTGTCCGAAAACCTCATATCGGGTAGGTTGCCCGACGTCGGGCAACCTACCCACTCCCACTTTCGGGAGACCACGAGGGTCGGTGGCAAACACCCCTACACGAGGTTTTTGGGCATCTTCAGTTGTGCCTGATAAATCAGGCAACTACTAAAATTTGGGGGTGAAGGGCTATTAAAATGCCCAAAATTGAACGGAAAATCAAAATTAAACAGTCTCACATCTGGAAGAAGGTGAACGCTGAGATTATCTCCATTGGTACTGAACTTCTCCTGGGAGAGGTAACCGATACAAATGCTGCTTACTTGGCAGGTCAGTTACCTCTGCTGGGGATTGACCTCCGCAGGGTTACCTTGGTAGGTGATAACCTGGAGAGGCTTAGCGAAGCTTTCTCTCGAGCCTGGGAACACTGTGATATCGTCCTCGCCACTGGGGGCTTGGGTCCCACTGAGGATGACCTTACCCGTGAAGCTATCGCTCAAATGCTGGGTGAGGAGCTAAGGTCTTCCCCTGCACTAGAGGAGGAACTACGGGCTATCTTCAGCAGAATGGGTCGAGCCATGCCTCCCCATAATATCAAGCAGACAATGCTCATTCCCTCGGCTCAGGCTATCCCTAACCCCAGAGGCACTGCCCCAGGGTGGTGGATAGAGAAGGGGAAGAAGATGATGGTAGCTATGCCTGGTCCACCCGGGGAGATGCAGCGTATGTGGGAAAAGGAGGTGATGCCTAGACTACAAGAGAGGCTGCAAAAGGAAGTTATCCTCTTTCGCACCTTGAAGAGCTTTGGCTTTTCTGAAGCAGAGGTGGATGAGATGGTTAGTCCTCTTTTCTCCTTGGCTAACCCTAAGATTGGCATCTATGCCAAGCCCGATGGCATCCACCTGAGGCTAATAGCTAAAGCTCGAAAGCGTGAGGAGGCGGAGAAGCTAATTGCGCGAGGCGAAGCCCAAGTACGGGCGATTTTCACCCATCATATCTGGGGGACTGATAGCGATACTTTGGAAGGCATAGTGGGGGCACTCCTTGCCAGCAAGGGCTTGACCTTAGCAACTATGGAGTCCTGCACCGGGGGACTTCTGGCTGCTACCTTGACTGATGTTCCAGGAAGCTCCGTTTATTATAAGGGGGGATTTATAGCTTACTCTAATGAGGCAAAGATAGCCTTGGGGGTAAATGCCCGGCTTATTGAACAGCATGGAGCGGTCAGCCTTGAGGTAGCTGAGGCAATGGCTGAAGCAGCGCGACTGCGACTAAAGGCAGATATTGGTGTTGGTATTACTGGTGTAGCTGGACCAGACAAATTGGAAGGAAAGCCCCCGGGCATAGCCTACATCGCTATATGCGATAGCCAAGGAAAGCGGAGCCTTCAAGGGAACTACCCACCTCGCCGTCCCGAAGTGAAGCATCTTGCTACTACCCACGCTCTCTTCCTGTTAAGGCAGAGACTACTTGCTTTATAAGATTGATGGTGAGAGAAAACTAAGGGAAACGATGTAGAAAAAAAGAGAAAATAGGGTGATAAATGCCTCCTAGCTTAATTTATCACGTGTGAATGGCTCTCAATGTGTTTGCATAATCAACTCTTTTAGTTTATGATAGATTAGCACTCTAAGGTTGAGAGTGCTAACATTTTGAGTCCTGAGTAATAATATTTTTACATAAGGAGGTTGCTAATGGCTAAACTTCAGCCCCTGGGTGATAGAGTGGTGATTAAGGCTATTGAGCGAGAGGAGGTAACTAAGGGAGGTATTGTATTGCCGGACACGGCTAAGGAGAAGCCTCAAGAGGGTGAGGTGGTTGCTGTTGGTCCGGGGAGGCTGACCGAGGATGGGAAAAGGATTGCCATGGAGGTAAAAGTGGGTGAGAGGATAGTCTATGCTAGGTATGCTGGCACGGAGATTAGGCTTGATGATGAGGAGTTTATAATCCTGCGCGAAAGTGATATTTTGGCTAAGAAAGTTAAAAAGGGAGGAAGATGATGGCAAAACAGATAATCTTTGCTGAAGAAGCCAGGAGAAGCCTGAAGAAAGGGGTGGACATCGTTGCTGATGCGGTTAGACCAACCCTGGGACCTAAGGGTCGCCCGGTAGCTCTGGACAAGAAATGGGGGCCGCCAACGGTCATCAATGACGGCGTTAGCATTGCTAAGGAGATTGAGCTTCCTGACCCCTTCGAGAATATGGGGGCCCAATTGGTGAAGGAAGCAGCCTCCAAGACCAATGATAAGTGTGGCGATGGCACCACTACATCTACCCTTTTAGCCCAGGCCATGATTACCGGTGGCTTTAAAAACATAACCGCTGGGGCAGATGCCATGGCTCTCAAGCGAGGTGTTGAAAAAGGCGTCAGCGTCTTAGTGGAGGAACTTAAGAAGAAGACTATCTCTGTGGCTGGCAAGGAGCAGATTGCCCAGGTGGCTACTATCTCGGCAGTTGACGCTGAAATCGGTAATCTAATTGCTGATGTTATGGAGAAGGTAGGTAAGGACGGGGTTATCACTGTAGAGGAATCGAAGGGCTTGAAGTTTGAGACGGAGTATGTAGAGGGGATGAAGTTTGACCGTGGCTATATCAGCCCCTACTTCATCACCAACCCTGAGCGTATGGAGACGGTCATTGAGGATCCCTACATTCTTATCACTGATAAGAAGATTTCAGCCGTAGCCGATCTTCTGCCTGCTCTGGAAAAAATACTTCAAGTGGGTAAGAACCTGGTGATTGTGGGCGAGGATGTAGAAGGGGAGGCACTGGCTACCTTAGTGGTCAATAAGCTAAGGGGCACCATTAATTGTTTGGCGGTTAAAGCCCCTGGCTTTGGCGATCGCCGCAAGGCAATGCTTGAGGATATGGCTATCCTCACTGGTGGCAATGTAATCTCTGAAGAGGTGGGGCGAAAGCTTGACTCGGTCACTGTGGCTGACCTAGGTAGAGCCCGCAGGGTGGTGGCTGACAAGGATGACACCACCGTTGTTGAGGGCAAGGGTTCTGAGGAAGATATCAAGGGGAGGATGAAGCAGATAAAGGCTCAGATAGAGGAAACTACCTCTGACTTCGACAGGGAGAAACTCCAGGAGCGGCTGGCAAAGCTGGCTGGTGGAGTAGCGGTGATCAAGGTGGGAGCAGCTACAGAGACAGAGCTGAAGGAGAAGAAGCATCGAGTGGAGGATGCCCTCTCTGCTACTAGGGCTGCTGTGGAAGAGGGGATTGTCCCTGGTGGCGGCGTGGCTTTGATTAATGCCTCCTCAGCCCTGAATAAACATATGAAGGATGGTGATGAGGCTGTCGGTGTAAGGATCGTGAAGGAGGCAGTAGAGGAACCGCTGAAGTGGATTGCCATTAATGCTGGAGCAGAAGGCTCGGTGGTGGTGGATACGGTGAAGAAGAGCCCACCCGGGGTCGGTTATGATGCTGCCAAGAATGAGTTTGGTGATATGGTGCAAAAGGGCATTGTTGACCCGCTCAAGGTGGTCAGGACGGCACTAGAAAATGCGGCTAGTGTGGCTGTTATGATACTGACCACTGAGTCCCTGGTCACTGATATCCCGGAGAAAGAGAAGGCAATGCCACCTATGCCGCCGGAGTATTAAGCAGAGCCTAAAACGATAGCCCCCCGATACACCGGGGGGCTATTATTTTTGTCCCAAGTAGTGCCCCGACTTGTCGGGCACTACATCTTCTTTGTACCCTTGTAGGAGTGTATCTCCCCGGGGCTTGTCCCCTCCCGTCTGCGGGAGCCCACAAGGGTCTCTCCTACTGTGCCTAAGCGCCTGCTTCTTTAATGAGCAGCCTGTAGACCAGCCGCCCGCCGACTAGTGCCAGCAAGAACAGTACGATCCCCACCAGTATCAGCCACCAGGGGAAGGAACTTGGCTTGGTGAAGTGAGCTGTTATCTGTGTGGCAGAGCCTGCAGTTATGGTAGTCGGGTTCTCCAAGCTGGAGAGGGCACCACTCCAGTGGTCGAATTTATACCCCTCGCCGGCAGTAGCGGTTAGGGTGACTATCGTTCCCTTGGCGTATCCCTCTGCAGGCTGAGAGGGCTGCAGGTTAACCGTGCCCCCAGCGAGTGGGTCAATGTTAACCGTCAGCGTGTAGGTGATCTGGACGAAGAAGGCCTCAATGGTCATATTCGTATTCATTCTTATGGAAGTGGGATTAGTGCTGCCAATCAGGTTCCCGCCCCAGCGGTCAAATTTATAACCTTCCTTGGGGATGGCAGTTATGGTGACCAGGGTCCCTTTATCATATCCCTTGTCGGGCTGAGGGGGATCGATCTCTATCGTGCCACCATCTGGGGGGGAACTGACGACCGTCAGCTTGGGACATTTTGGTCAGCTAGCCTCAGCTGGGCTGACCAAAGGCAGTGCCACCATGACCAGTGACAGCACCAGGGCCAGGATCAACCATAACCAAGCGATTTTCAATTTCATACTGTATACTATAGCAGTTTACCGAACCTGTCTCAAGCCATTGGCAACAAATGCTTGCAACTACCCAATTTTCACTGAAATGCTCCCACACTTCATGATTTTATATCAAACGTTATAGCTCCTGTTGTAGAAATGGGAGGGCAGATTATCTCCTCTCCCTTGAAGGGAGAGGGATAGGGTGAGGGTGAAATCTTCGTCTTGCCCTGCTGTATCGCATCGCCTATAATGTCTAGACACTGGCGAAGTAGCAAATGTAGGGGAGACCCTTGTGGTCTCCCGCAAGCAATTTGACAAGGAATAGCTCTATTGGCTGAGGAGGGCAAGTGAAAGCCCGCTTCCAAGAAACCATTGATAATCGATGGCTCATATTTGCCTTGCGACTGGCACTGGGTGGCCTTTTTATCACCTCCAGCATTGGCAAGCTCCAGTATCAGGCTGAATTCACTGATGCTGTCCTCAGCTATGATATCCTGCCCCATAGCTTAGCCGAATTCTATGCCTCTGCACTCCCTTGGGCAGAACTCTTCATCGGGTGCTCCCTGGTTCTGGGCATATTCTCTCTATTCGCCTCTGCTCTCAGCATCCCGTTAATTGTCAGCTTCCTCATAGCTAATATCTATAGCTTTTTCCATTCTGTTGAGGACCCTTGTGATTGCCTGGGGAATCTGGTGGTGTTGAGCCACCCGGTTGCCCTGACCATCGATTTAATCATGCTGCTGGTGGCTTGGCTGTTATTATTCCACCCGGATAAGGCAGGGTTCCTGGGCGTTGGGACCTTGTTAAGCAGGCTTGACCTTGGGTTAGAGAGAAGGGCAAGATTCATCTTTCAGGGTGCCCTCGTTGCCTTGGCTATGGTTGTAGTTATACCTTTCCTTGGAGGTGCGCCAGGTCCGCCCGATGGGGAGATCTACGATACCCCGGAGTTGTTGTTCTTTTACGATGGGGACCCCGCTGACTTTGAAAGGGAGTTTACCATACTGTTCGATTTGGAGCGGGAATACAGCGGGAGGATTGTCTTTCTAGCTATCAACTACGGAGAAGACCCTCAGGTTGCCGAGGAATTCGATGTAGAGATTTCCCCCACCGTGTTGCTGATAATTGGTAAAAGCAAAGAGGGCGAGTATCTTGTGTATCAGCGTTTTGAAGGGACCATAGACAAAGAGACGTTGAGAGACACCTTTGATGAGATGCTCAGCAGTGGATGACCTTAGTAGGGGAGGTCCCCCGATATATAGGGGGACTCCGATAGGCAAAGCACTATCGGAGGGCTTGTCCCCTCCCGCTT
>CAYWDP010000013.1:13631-17111 GCA_964457045.1 uncultured Dehalococcoidia bacterium | reverse complement strand
AGCTGAAGCAGCTCCCCTAGGTGCTCCTCTTCCATCGGACCAACGATAGCCAGATTGAGCCTCTCTCCAACCAAAAGCTCTTGAGCAACCCGAACCAGGTCATCAGCTTGGATAGAGTCAATTATGGATACCACCTGGTCGACGCTGAGGATGTCCCCCAGCAGTAATTCCTGTCCCCCTAGCCAGCCAGCTACACTGCGGGTATCCTCCATACGAAGCAGTAACCTTCCCTTGCCTAATTCCTTTGCCTTAGTCAGCTCGATTTCGGGGGTTTTCTCCTTCAGCTGCTTTAGCTGCCCCAGGATAGCTTCGATAGCAGTAGGAAGACGCTTGGGGTCAACCCCGGCGGAGATGGTCAGGGAGCCTGTATCCAAAAAATGGTCTGCATAACTATGGATGGCATAGGCCAGCCCCCTTTTTTCACGGATCTCCAAGAAAAGGCGGCTGCTCATGCCTTCCCCTAGGATGATGCTCAGCAGGTCGAGGGTGAAGCGGTCTGGATGAGTAAGAGACAAGCCGGGCAAACCCAAGCAAAGGTGGGCCTGTTCTGTATCTCGCTGCTCAACTTGGAAACGTGGCTGATATTGCCTGTTGTCAGCCGGATACCATCTGTGAGATGTACCCCTTTGCCAACCACCAAAAGCCTCTTCCAGACTGGCCACCACCTCCTGGTGGCTAATGTCACCAGCAACACTCACCACTGTGTTATTGGCCAAATATTGGTGGGCAAGATAATCAAGCATGTCCTGACGGGTCAGGCTCGCCACAGTATCCTTATTTCCAGCCGCATCCCTCCCCAGGGGTTGATTCGGCCACATAAGCTCATCAATAAGTAGGTCAACCCGGTGCTGAGGGGAATCAAGACTCATGTTAATCTCCTCAATAATTATCTGCCTCTCCTTCTCTATATCCTCAGGGTCGAACCTGGAATGAGACAACATATCGGCCAGCACATCTACTGCCAAGGGGAAGTGTGGGCGGGCTACCTTGCACCAATAGACGGTTAACTCCTTATCGGTGGCGCCATTAAGTATGCCCCCTACCCCTTCAATGGCTTCTGATATCTCCTTAGCCGTGGCTCTCTGCTGGGTGCCCTTAAAGCAGAGGTGCTCGATGAAGTGGGAAACCCCTGCCTCCTCAGCCCTCTCGTAGCGGGAGCCAGCACCAATAAAGACGCCAACACAGACTGAACGGGTGTGCGGCATGGTGTCGCTGATGATGCGCAGCCCGTTATTCAGCACAGTCTTCTGGTGCATATTGCTCCTCCAACATGGGAAAACATCATGTAGCGACAGACCTTCGGGTCCGTCGACTACAGGGGCTCCGATTTATCGGAGCCCCTGGGATTTTCAAGTATTATTTATTGGCATTTTAGCAGAGGCTCTTCGTTTCCTGTCAATTTCGCTGTTGCCTTGACACTTTGACTCGACTTACTAGCCTGCAAAAACTCCACCCAAGTGTTCTTATGAATATGATAATTTGGCAGATTTTCACCTTGTCTAGAATGTCGCTTCTGTGATGAGATCGTCAAGGATAATTGAGCTTCACCCCCTTTCGTGGTATGATTTCGACTGGAAAATGCGGATGTTGCCGAGACTCTGGGAGATCCGAGGATGAGAATATTTGCTTCTTTGCTCAAGCTTAAGGTGGGAAAGCTTAAGGAAAAGAAAGACGTTGAAGGTCTGATAAAGGCTTTGAATAAGAGAAACTTCGTATGGATTCGAAGAGAGGCAGCGTTAGCCCTCGGAGAACTAGGTGATGCCAGGGCTATTGAGGCACTTATTGAGTTGCTCAGAGATGGCAACGAATCCGTTCGAGAGGCTGCAGTAGAGGCTCTGTCAAAGATAGAGGATCCACAAGCATTAGAAGCCCTTCTTCAAGGCCTGAAGGACAGAAACTCACTGGTTCGAGAGGAGATAGCATCATGTCTTGGAAAGATGGGAGATGCAAGGGCAGTGGAACCTCTCATTGAGGCTTTGAAGGATGAAACTTGGTATGTTCGACAAAGTGTAGCATTAACCCTTTGCAGCATAGGAGATGCAAGGGCAGTCGAACCTCTCATCGAATCACTCAGAGATGAAGACGAATCTGTTCGTGATGCGGCAAGAGAGGCTCTGGCCAAGATGGGAAATCCAAGAGCGTCAGAAGCCATTCTTCACGGCCTAAAGGACAATGCCCCGACTGTTCGAGCAGAAACAGCATCATTTCTGGGAGAGATGGGAGATGTAAGAGCAGTCGAACCCCTCATTGAAGCCTTGAAGGATGAGGATAAGGATGTTCGGCAAAGTGTAGCATTGGTCCTTGGAGACGTAGGCGACGCGAGGGCAGTGGGACCTCTTATTGAGGCCTTGAAGGATGAAAGTCCTCGCGTTCGATACCAAGTAGTGGAAGCCCTCGAAAGGATAGGAGATGCAAGAGCCGTTGAGCCCCTCATCCAGGCGTTGAACGATAGGGGATGGTTAATACTTCCTGGAACTAAACAGCGCCAACCTGCAAAGAAAGTATGGGTTCGAGGAAAGGCAATAGATGCTCTTGGAAGAATAGGAGACTCAAGGGCAGTAGGGCCAATAACACGAGCTCTGAATGACAAACATAAAGACATTCGTAAAGCTGCCAAAGAGGCTCTAGGGAAGATCAACGCAAGGAACAGAGCATGACAGAAAAGGCTATTAGCAGTATAACTGCACACTATACACGGGGGGCTGTGATACCGAGAAAACTTGATTGCTAGAATCTACCCTTGAGTCAAATCCCGCTCTAAACATCATGATGCCGACGAGCTAGAGCCTCTTCGTAGGCAAGACCCAAGCCCTAGGCATTCTGCGGGCAGCCCCGAGGAGATTTCCTAGGCGGCTCTCCTCATACACGAGACGGAGAGTTCAGCTTTGATTTGTGCTGTTGTGGCAGCTATTGTATAATATCAGCCATCCTAACATCAGGAGGTGAGATGAGACTGAGACCGGGGTGCGGTTGTGCGGTCCTGGTTCTGGCGCTGGTAAACTTCGTTGCTTTCATTTTTTGGATATTTGCTGCTTTTGTCGGGGAAGAGACTACTGGAACAACCATCGCCATGGCAGTGCTCCTGGGATTTGTTTTCCTAGCTAATGGCATTGTATGCGTGTCGGTTGGATGGGCATCAGTAAGGGCTGTAGGTCTGAAACTCCCTTCCTTGCTTGAGGGTGAAGAGGAGTAGGAACAGTTGCCTGCCTGGGTTTGCCCTGAGGTAATAGACGCCATGTAAGAGAGGGGCTTGTCCCCTCCTGTTTACTCAAGGCCCAGAATAACTACCTCTTCGTTTTGGTAAACTAACTTTAACCCTTGGTCAGATTGAAAATCCGCTGAAAGGGCTCGGGCATAAAGGGAGCTCTCTAGTTCCGGAGGTATCGAATGACCATCTCCATATTCTTCGCCCAGCCCAAACCTGGCTATTGATGGTAAGATAGCTGTCTCCATCTCTGAAAAGACTAGATAATCTGCCCC
>CAYWDP010000013.1:3972-13531 GCA_964457045.1 uncultured Dehalococcoidia bacterium | reverse complement strand
TCCGTTTTTATGTAGCGCGATAGTAGTCGGGGGTGGCGGAAGTCACAGATGAAGGCCAGCCCCAGCCCGGAGATTATGCAAGCCGCCGGAGCGGCATAGAGGAACACCCGCCTGGCAAAGAGACCTAGGAAGAATAGGCAAGCGAGCCAACTCAGGCAAAAAAGGTCTGCTCTCCGGTGGCTTACCAAGGCAATGCATAACCCGATCATTATGGGAATAATTAAAAACCCGTAGCTAAGCAAATCGCCGAGGCCCATACCTTGCATTTCCTGAACGGGGACGCCTCCAACCGTGGGGGAAAAAGCCTCTCTAGCCATCGCTGTAGCCAGGCGATACATATAGGGAAACCCTGGGCTTATCCCTCCCAATAGAGCACTCAGACCGATTATCAAGGCAAAAGATCGCCAGTTCGACTCCCTTATTGCAGTAGTCATACCTGCCAGCGACCGTCTAGCTAGGATCAACAGATCGCTTGCCTCGGTTAAAGCTTTCATCAAGCTGCTACCCATACACCAGAAGAATCTAGACAATACCTCTATTACGAAGAAGGTAGTCAGGATAGCCAGAAGCAAGAAGGGACCAATCCATATCCATTCCAGAAGGAGTAGGGCTTCAATGGCAATGACTGCTAGCCCCCCTGCCATCCAACCTAGGTCGAGGTTGCCTATCCTCCAGTGCCAGTCTCGGGATAGGTAAAATATGGAGGCTCCAATCATAACCAGCAGCACGCTGAGCCCATCGCGGTCAAGGTAGCCCGCTCCCTGCATGAACACTGCAGCAAACAGGATGGCCCAGGCAAAGGCAGAGAACAGTCCCACCCGCTGATTATAGATCCGAGTGACGGCCAAATATATTATGATTATGCTAATTACTGCCAGCGTTGGAGGGAGGAACTTGCTGGCAAAGGTGAGGGCGTCTACAGATGAGATGCCAAAGACGAGGCTGATAGCTTTAGCAATATAGGCTAAAGGATAAGTTATCCCGGTATGCCACATAGTGGGCACTGTATGACCGAGAAAGGTATGGTCAACCCTCTCGCCCGATTGGACTAGCTCTGCCATCCAGTGAAAGAAGTAGGAGTCGGCACTTATGATGTAGTGATGGTCCGCATTGAAAAGATGGAGGCAGCGAATGAAAAAGGCATATAGGGCTATGAAGGCGAGGCACAGCACGATAACTGGTTTCTTCAGAGGGGCAGGCGGTTTTGTATACATAG
Organism: uncultured Dehalococcoidia bacterium; assembly: GCA_964457045.1. Classification (GTDB taxonomy): domain Bacteria; phylum Chloroflexota; class Dehalococcoidia; order UBA2247; family RBG-13-53-26; genus CAYWDP01. Next base: position 12,315 of record CAYWDP010000013.1, on the reverse strand, counting down.
AGCCCATTGTAGTGAAATCACCCTTTCTGGTCAATTTGTGAATTCGCTGGTTCAAGGAAGGCAGCTATCTGGTCACCAGTTCCGCTCGGTTTGTTTTCCGGCCCAAGCCGAAACAGTAGAAAGGCGTGTGGCAACTGATAATTCGGCTGAAATTATGCGCTAGAAAGGAGCTTTCTTTGGGGAAGGAGTTTGTCATTGACTGCAGCGCGCTGGGCACAGAACTAGCAGCGAGCCACGGGGAACCCTGACCTGGAGAAAATGAGTTAGGAACCTGAATTTCCCCAACTCGTGATTCTGGAAACTACTCCTCTGTCGGCGTAGATTCAGCAAAAATCTTCAAGCCTCTTTTGATTATCAGGAGGAGGAATGCTCCTACAATCAATATGCTCCCTATACCACCTATGACGGCTGCAACCACCCACCAGGGGAATGGCTTAGTGAAGTTAGCCGCTACTGGTGTGTTCGAGAGCACAGTTAGTTGAGTGGGGTTCTCCGTCCCAGAGAGGGCGCCACTCCAGTGGTCGAATCTATACCCGTCTCTGGCAATGGCAGTTATGGTGACTCGGGTTCCCTGGAAATATCCTTCAGCCGGCTGAGACGGCTCCAAGGTAACCCTGCCTGCACCGATGGGGTTGGTGTTGACCACCAAGGTATAGTAAGCACCAAAAACGGCAGTGATTGTCTTGTCTCCATCCATTAGTATAGAGACGGGGTTGGTGCTCCCTGTCAGGTCTCCCTCCCAGTGGCTAAATTCATACCCTGCGCTGGCAATAGCAGTTACCGTAATCCTCTTGTTGACAATATATCCCTCCTCGGGCTGAGGGGGTTTCAGAGCAATCCTACCGCTGTCAGTCGGGGTAACATCGATGCCCAGAGTATAGTGGGCATCGCTCTCGACGAAATAGGCAGTAATCGTCCGATTTTTGTACATCTTTATGGCCATAGGGTTAGGATTGTCACGAAAGGGATCGCTCCAGTGGCTGAAAAGATACCCTTCGTCCGGGACCGCAGTTAGGGTAACCGTTGTCTCGACAAGGTATCCCTCAGGAGGTTGAGCGGGGTGCAAGGTGACCGTACCGCCTCTTGTGCTGACGACCGTCAGCTTATATTTGCATGTTGGTCAGACAGCCTCGGCTGGGCTTGCCATAGGCAGTGCCATCATTGCCAGTGATATCACCAGGGCAAGGAGCAACCATGTCGAGGCAATTTTGAACAGTTTCGCCTTTGTCATGTTCACATGCTCTATGGTCTGAACTCTTACCATAGCATTCTACCCACCGTCTGTCAAACTACCAACAGAAGACTAGGAGCTGAACGCCGATAGGCATAGACAATTGTGTTCATTGATTAATAGAATGTGTCACAATTGGCCAAGGGGGTGGAGTGAAGGCTTGTGACAGAGAGAGATTATTAGCAATCGACGGCTGATATCCATCTTGACACTGGCTCTGGGTGGCATTTTTGTAGTAGCAAGCGCGGCGAGATTCACCATCAGGCTTTGTTCACTGATGCGGTCATAAGCTATGGGGTCCTGCTCTATAACTTAGCTGGATTTCATGGTACTTTACTCCCTTCGGCAGAACTTTTCATTGGGTTCTCTTCAGTTCTTGGCATATTTCGACATTTGCCTCCACTGTCAGTATCCCACTGACTATCAGTTTTGTTATGGCCAACTTCTACGGCTTGTTTCAGCCTGTCGACAGTATTTCTTTGAGGAGATAGGTTCGCTAAGCCACTCTCAGGTGCTCGCCATCGATGTGGTCATGTTATTAATGATTGGGCAACTATTACTCGATAATGATAAGGCAGAGTTCCGTGACTGGGATCCTTAGTGTACAAGCATGATATTGATATGGGGAAAGGGGCAAGATTGACATTTGCCCCTGAAGAATGTCAAGAGTGTCGTGTCTCACTTCACCCGCCTATCGTCTCTGGGTAATAGCTGTAGCGGGAGTTTATACTCTGCCTTTCTCGTCCCAAGAGTAAGCCACGATGCTGGTTTAATTGTAGTAGTCGAAGTCATCTCTGAGCTCGACTAATCCACTGTTCCCATCAGAGTCAGAACAATCCTGATTCCCTTCCGACTTCGCAGTCGAAGCAAAAACCCAAAAGACTTGACAAATCAGTGAGAATGTGGTAACAACAAGCTACTCTACGTGTTCAGCTCGTTTTGCTGAAATTGTGATGTCCGATGAGACTGAGCAGATTTTCAATTCCTATTCGTTCTCTCTATCCAGAAGGGAGGTGATGCGCACAGGCTAAGTAAGCAGTGTAAAAGTAGCTGGAGTTACAGTTCATTAGAAGGGGGGTGACTAAGTATGCCAGTACCGTTGCTAGCCACTATCATTGCCAAGGTTTTGAAGCTTGTCGAGGGGGTGTTAGATACTTGGGTAGAGCTAAGCATCGGGACGAGTGTCGACAATTGTCTAGCGGTGCCAGCGATCAATGCTGAGCTGACAGATTGTGGCATAGACTTCGTTGAGTATCTTTCAGATATGGTGGTCGGCATCACTAAACTGGGCATCAACCTGCTGTCCGGAATCGGCGCAGTTGAGGTCTGGTAGGCTTAGCGAGGTTCATTCTACATCGTCCCGTTTGGAAGTCGCGATCAGAGACGACTTTGAGTAGCATTAATAAAGATTATCCTCCACTTCTGGGAGAGAACGAAACGAGGGGGGCATTAAGCCCCCCTCGCCTTTTTTCTCTGGCTTAGCCGGGTAAACCCAAAAAAAGAATCATAGCAGGCAGGACTTCGATGTTCGCTCCTCGAAGTGAGGCCACCCTTGATAGGGGTGCCCGAAAGGCCCCTCGGTAGTAGTGTGCGCCCCAGGGCTTGTGCCCTCCCGTTGCAGCAGACCATGTGGGTTTCCGTTAGGATTGGTTTTAGAATCCCTTGTCACCCTGAGGTAGTCTGAGGCGCCATCACCCCCGATCCACGTATGACTTGACTGAGAGGAGAACATATGTTACCCTGTTCACACATCAGCTTTGAAGGCACTATCCCATGTGGCTGGAAGGCAGGTGAAATAGACGTTGTTGACTGGGGAGATCATTGCTCGCATTATCGACAAGATGTTAGCCCTGTTTGAGGGGGCGATGGAAAACTGGGTCAACGTAACCAACGTCACCGAAACAGTGAACGGTAACGTCACGTGGTATCTCGACATATCATTATTTCCATCTGGGCAAAACCTTGCCGAATATTTTGAGGCCTTTGTCCATGCTATGGTCACATCGATGGCCGATATTGCAAGCTATCTTAGCTAGAATTAAGGGCAATGGATATCTATACTCTGCTGACGTATATCCTGGGTAAGCTTCTGGCTTTGACCAACAGCACACTAGGTGAGTGGGTCAATGTGCCGTCAAATGCCACAGGACCTCTGGATGCTAACATAACCCTGACCGCCTCTGGGGCTGGTCTGGTGGAGCACATAGCTACGCTAGCCATTGAAGTGGCAAATATGATGTGTACTATAGCTCAAACACTGTTCCCGGCAATTGACTAGGCAAGATTCATTCCACCTCATCCCCGAGAGTGTTTGGATTGAGGTCGGGGATGGACTCGATTACCAGCGGTTTTCACCCTCACCTAGCCTCTCCTATCAAGGGAGAGGAATTCTATAGAATGTAAGGGGGTACGTCCTCAACTCTGGCAAGCTTCCGCAATCGGGGGAGCGAGCTCTTCTCCTGCAGGTTGAGGACTGTGGACAGGTTTAAAAGCCTGTCCCTACATTAGCATGGGTGTCAGGTGCAGCACCTGACACCCACAAAATCCTCGTAGTGCCCCGACTTGTCGGGGCTTTTAAGCAGGTCTGAAGACCGGCGCTACATTTTTGAACAGTGGTGGGTTTGGCTACGCTGCACCCACCCCACGAAGGCTACAAGGGGCACTTGCATAATTGTCTATTGGCTGGATATAATTGGTGCATAATTATTGCACTGCGTATGTGGGAAAATGAGGGCTTCTTCAGTAGTCTCAATTGCTTTGGTGCTTCTGCTTCTCGCACTGGTGGGCGTTCCCTTAGCTCAGGATAAGCCGGCACTAGCCGCAGGCAATTCTAGCTGGTGGAATGATTCGTGGAGCTATAGAAAAACTATAACCGTAAGCGAGCTGTCGGGCTCAACCTTGACCGACTATCAGATCGGGCTGACAGTGACCTACGATTCTGACATGCAGTCGGACTTCGATGACATCAGATTCGTGGACAGCGATAACACAACAGAGCTGGGACACTGGCGGGAGAGCTACACTGCCTCTTCCTCCGCTGCCTTTTGGGTCAAGGTGCCCTCTATCCCTGCCTCAGGGACAAGAAAGATTTACATGTATTATGGGAACCCGGCTGCCAGCAGCGCCAGCAACGGCACAGCTACCTTTGACTTTTTTGACGATTTTAGTGGTGACCTAAGTAATTGGACACAAGAACGGGGGACCTGGGCTATTAACGTCAATGAGAGAGCGTATTGCTCGACAGACGCCACTAATCACTTCAATGCTTTAATCTCTTCTTATACGGGTTCTGATTATATTGCCGAGACTGACATGATTGTGGGGGATGTTACCGCCGGGGTAGCTATAAGATACGATAAGACCAATGACTACTGCTATGCTGCTCAAGCCAGTGTTGAAGTGGATAGGCTAGAGGTCAACAAATACAAAGCCTGGGGGGACTATTCCTCCGAGCTTCTCACCAATCCAGGTGCTGAAGCAGGTACTTCGGGTTGGACTGCTGTAGGCCCCAATTCTGGCAATTTTACGGCAGGTGCCAACCCAACGTCAGGGACTGCCGGACCGCATTCAGGCTCAAATTGCTTCTTTTGGGACCCTCTTTCAGCATCTGATGATTGGGCATACCAGGAAGTCGACTTATCCTCTTGGTTATACGCCATAAAAGAGGGCAATGTGCAGATCAAGGCAAAAGGATGGTTAGTCAGCTCAGAGTATTCTGCCACACCTATTCTGGACCGAAGTAGACTGAGAGTGGTCTTTTACGATAGTGCTAACGCAGAGATAGTTGCCGACACCTATGATACAGGCGAGCAGAACCTTTCATGCTGGACTGAATTCGGCATAGAAGACTATGCTGTCCCGACTAATGCGGTAAAGATGAGGATGTGGATTCAGAGCTACGAGCCAACGTCGGATTCTGGTAGCATCGATGATTTGACGGTCAAAGTGCGAACATTCTGGGAGGGTCTGGACTCAGCCAGCCAAAGTTATACTCAAGGGGATTCTATACAAATGCGAATAACGGCCACAGGTTGGACCATCGAAGGCAAGGACTTGACTAATAACATAACTGCTTCAGGCCCGGATACAGAGTTCGCTTCAGGCTATGCTGGTCTAGTGGCAAACAGCGGGTTCACTACTTCTCCACAGTTTGACAACTTTAGAGTCCGCAAGTATGCTTCTCCTGAGCCAGCTACCTCTTTTAGCCTGGAGCAGGTCCCTCTACCCCTGATTTCCGGGTGGGGGTGGTGTCTGGCGTATAAGGAAGTCGGCGATGTAACGCTGGATCTGGCCGGGAGCATGGTACCTCGAGCGAATGCCCCTGAGGTGGTTGACCTTCACCTCATTGGCACGCTAAACTTCAGCATACCCGGTAGGACTGACACCTTTGAGATGGAGCTGCGAGGGACAAGGGTGAGGTCGCTATTCTTTTTGAAGCAGGTTGAGGGTGGCGCTAGTCCGCTGATAGCCGAGTTTGAGGGCTTCTGGCTGGCGGAGAACAACTACATTACCTGCGAGGGGCGACTGGCCATCACCACCCCTAACCATGCGGCACAACCCTACTCCTTTGTGCTGAGAACAGGAGGTGTGGATGTTCCCTCAAGAGAGCCAGGGGGCTGGGTAGAGGATATAGAGTTCATTATACAGAAGGGGGTGCTGGCTCTTGATAGGGTGGGTGATAGATTAGCCCAAGGAGGCGCAGTAATAAAGGACCTGCTAGGCACGGTGCTCACCGCGGCAGCGGTGATTGTCAGAGAGGTGAGAAAGCTGGGAGAGGCGTATATTCCATAGGCGAGATATGAGGAGGTCTTTCAGCTTGTCAAAGAAGTCCCTCTGTAGGGGTGTATTTCCCCGGGGATTGTTTCCCTATTTGCGGGAGACCACAAGGGTCTACCCTACATGGTCGAGTTCTTTGAGGTAGAGATGAATGGAAATTCTTGATGATCCCATTCTTGTCTTGGTAGCACTGGGACTGGCGGTAGTATTTGGTCCTATTATCGGGGCATTTCTTTTTGCATCTTTAGCCCTTTTTATATGGTCTATGCGGCGAATCTGGCCATTTTTGGTGGGCATAGGGCGATGGGGGGCTAACTGGCGAAACTTTATCCCTTTTTTCGGCCTGGTATTCATCTTCTCGACAATTTTTGCCCTTCTCGTCTTGTATGGCCCCCGCGTGTTAAGCATAGTAATGATTGTTTTGCTCCTGATCATAGGCCCCATCTTCCTATTTGTTTTCCTTTTGACTCTAGTGGTGTGGATAGTGAGGCTCTTTCGTTTACTTCGTTTGGCTATCTCTTAACCTCCATCAATTCACCCTCTCCCTTGAAGGGAGAGGGGACAGTCTGCTCGCGGATTTCTGTGACAGAAGGCGTTTAGCAACTCAAACTGTCATTGCGAGCAAAGCGAAGCAATCTCGTAATTGTTCTTCAGATTGCTCCGTCGCTAGTGCTCCTCGCAATGACACTAAACATCCTGGTGCGAAACAGAGTTGCCTCTTTCATTACCCTTTGTTAAACTTGTTCTAAATAGGGTGTCTCCTACGAGGGTTAGAAATAATCGTAGGGGAGTCTCTGATGGACTCCCGTAATGGGGGTGACCCCGGGGAGGTACTCCTGCAGAGGAGATTTGGAGTGCAATCATGGGTAAAAGAGACTATAGATGGAGGGAGCGGAGGAAGCCCAAAAAGGATGCTAAGAAGACAACCGGTGCAGATATACTACCCTCACCGGTAACTGTAGAGGTGATTAAGAAAGGTAAGAAGGAGCGCCCTGAGGAATGAAAGGGGTAGCAGCTTACCTTGAGCTTTATCACTGTGGCGAGCTGACCACAAGGATAGAGCGGGCTAAGGGTATCTTAGGGAGCTGTGAAATTTGCCCTCGCCACTGCCAAGTAAATCGGCTATCTGGCGAGGTAGGTAAGTGTGGCACAGGGGCTGGGGCGATTGTCTCCAGCTATGGCCCCCACTTCGGCGAGGAGGCATCCCTGGTGGGCAGCCACGGTTCAGGAACGATCTTTTTCACTAACTGTAATTTGAGGTGTGTCTTTTGCCAGAACTACTCCATAAGTCAGTTAGGGGAAGGAAGAGAGGTAACCAAGGAGGAGCTGGCGGCGATGATGCTCTCCCTTCAGAAAAGGGGGTGCCACAATATCAATCTGGTAAGCCCGACTCATGTAGTGCCCCAAATCCTCGAAGCCCTGGAGCTGGCTATAGCTAGGGGGCTCTCTATCCCCTTGGTATATAATAGCGGCGGGTATGACTACGTAGAAACATTAAAGCTATTGGAGGGGATTGTTGATATATACATGCCAGATATGAAGTATTCCGATGATGAAATTGCTCGGCAGTATTCCGGCATCGAGAATTATCCCTCGGTGAATAGGGCGGCTGTGAAGGAGATGCATCGGCAGGTGGGTGACCTGCAAATAGATGAGCAGGGGGTAGCCACCAGAGGTCTACTGGTTCGCCACCTGGTCCTACCCCATGGGCTAGCGGGGACACAGAAAACGGTTCGTTTCCTGGCTGAGGAGATATCTTTGAATACCTACCTCAATGTTATGGCACAGTATCGCCCTTGCCATAAAGCCTCCCAATTCCCTTTGCTAAGCCGATCAATCACAAGGGAAGAATTCCTAGAGGCTGTTGATCTAGCTCAGCAGCAAGGTTTGGAGCGTCTGGACAGGCTTTATTCCCCTCCTGCAGTGAGAATTCTTTTCTTATGAATGGTGATTCTACTTTGGCATCCTTTCATGCTGTAGTCCTGGGTCGGGTGCAGGGTGTCTTTTTCCGTGCCTTCGTCCGCCACCATGCTATAGCACTAGGGCTAGGTGGATATGTGCGCAATCTGACGCAATCGAGCGCGGTGGAGGTTGTGGCAGAGGGGAGGCGGTCTCAATTGGAGGAATTGCTTAAACATCTCCATCGTGGTCCTGTGGGGGCAAGAGTGGAGAGGGTGGAGGTGAGGTGGGGGGATTATAGTGGGGATTTCTCCGACTTCAGGATAAGATACTAGGAGTCTTTCTTGCAGACTTTTGGGAGCTGAGGGGGGCTCTTTCAGCTCTTTGTGAGGAAAGGGTTCCTTCATACCTCAGGGGAGACCACTAGGGTCTCCCCT
>CAYWDP010000013.1:0-3872 GCA_964457045.1 uncultured Dehalococcoidia bacterium | reverse complement strand
CTAGCGTTAAACCGATCCTATGAGGATGCCCACGCCCATCAGGAGAGGAGTGAGCAGGGTAACTATGATATTACGACCCATAAAAGGTATCAGGCTATCTATGTCGTCAGAGTATTTCAACACACCTCTCACTGCCTTCAAGCCCAAGGGTAAAGTAATCAACCCAAGCAGGGCTGTCAGCGGTAATACGTCGAAGGCCGCCGAAAAAATCAACCATAGATATGTAGCCGAGATCAGTGCTGCATATACCTTAGCACTATTCTCTCTCCCTACGGCTATAGGGAGATGTCGTCGGGATGCCACCATATCAGCCTCGATATCAGGAAACTGATTGAGCAAGAGCAGATTGCTAACGAGAAAACCGGGCACCATGGATGCCATTACGGCAGCTAAGGTGTAGTCCCCTGTTTGAGTGAAATAGGTGCCCAAGACCATCAGGGGGCCAAATCCCAAACCAGGGGCGATAGCACATAGCAGAGGACTCTTGGTGATATGGGTGGTATAAAAGTATATGACCAATATGCCCAAGATACCAATGGGCAAGATTTCCAGTCTGTATTCATAAATGAAATATATCCCGATAAGAATGACTGCTACAAGACAGGCTACGCCGAAAAGGTAAACCTTTCGGGGACTTAGCAGACCTGCGGGTAGTATGCCGCTACCACCGCTGAAGGGCGTTCTCCTAGTTTTTAAGTCTATCCCACTTCGGTAGTCGAAATAGTCATTGAGCACATTGACACTTATGTGGGCCAGTAGAGCACCCAGGAGGGCTAAGGCAAGGTGGAGAGCATTCAGTGAGTCGAACTCATAAACTGCTACAGCCATGCCGACAAAGACACAGACTGGGGTAAGCAGAAGGAAATGAGGGCGTGTTTCCACAAACCATGTTTTCAGGCTTGTCATTACATTGTCAACTGTACTTCTTCAGCAACTCCTCCGCCCGTTTCAGCAGTTCCTCAGGGTTCACCGGCTTCTGAAGATAGTCCTCAGCCTCCAGAGTCATCCCTGCCGAAAGGGGGATTTTGGTCTCTTCTATGCCTTTTGGGAAGACAGTTAGCATCAACACCGGAATCTTAGAAAAAAAGTGATAATGGGGGTTCTGTTTGAGTTCTTTGCAAGCTGCAAAGCCGTCCATCACAGGCATGATTACGTCCAGGATAATCAGATCGGGCCTTTCCTCTACCACCTTCTTTAAACCTTCCTCCCCGTTGTATGCAGTGACCACCTGGTATGATTTGCTCTCAAGGACTGCTTTTATTGACTCTACAAGATCGACGTCATCATCAACAACAAGGATTTTGGCTTTCCTTTGCATCCCTTCCCTCCTTTTCTACGTCCTAAGCCATCATCTGAAACTCAAGGCTATGCTTTCTTCTGTAAAAGTTTTTCCACCCGCTCAACCAAAGTATGGGGATCGATTGGCTTCTCTACATAATCATCAACGTTGAGCTCCAAGCCTGTTTCCAGTTCATACCTCCGGCGGCTAACATCCTCTCTTACCGAGGTCAGGATGAGGACTGGTATATTACTATACTTAGAGCGCCTGGGATCCTGAAGTTCTCTTAAGACAGCAAATCCATCCATCCTGGGCATTAAAAGGTCCAGGATCATCAGGTCTGGTCTCTCCTCCTTTAGCTTGCCTAAGCCCTCCTCCCCATCACCAGCGGTAATCACCTGATGGGAATGAGACTCCAGAACGGCACTTATTGCCTCCCGGATGTCAGGGTCATCATCCACAACTAAGATCTTTGCCTGCCTTTTCATTTTTCCTCCTATATTAGCGGTCTAGGCAGCAATCCCGCCCTCTCCACAATGGTAGGGACAATGTCCTCCCAACCGACTGCCATTATATGGATGCCGTGAACGCCAGGTATGTCCTTGATTTGCTCTATTATCTCAAGGCATATCCTTAATCCCTCCTCCTTGGCATCCTTAGCGTCCTCCATCCTGGTGACTATCTCGTCGGGAACACTTACACCAGGAACCTTGTCCCGCATATAACGGGCCATTCCCACTGATCTGACAGGTATTATCCCAGCAAGGATATGAACCTCCTTGTCCAGCTCTCGATCGGTCACCATCTCCATCCACCTGGCGAACCTGTCTACATCGAAAATGGCTTGAGTTTGGATGAAATCAGCCCCAGCTCTTACTTTCTTGGCCAATCTCATGGCGCGGTATTCAAAAGGATCGGCAAAGGGATTCTCTGCAGCCCCGATGAACAGGGGTACCTCACCGGAAATGTTTTCCCCAGAAAGGAATTTCTTCTCCTCCCGCATTTGCCTCAACATTTGGACAAGCTGGATAGAATCCAAATCGAAGACGCTCTTAGCCGTAGGGTGATCGCCGAAGCTTTGGTAATCACCAGTCAAACAGAGGATATTACCGATTCCCAGAGCTACCGCTCCTAAGACGTCGCTTTGAATGGCAATCCTGTTTCTATCGCGACAGACTATTTGCATTACCGGATCAGTGCCCAGTTGTTTTAAGAGGATGCAGCCACTAAGGCTTGACATTCGGACAATGGCTGTTTGGTTATCGGTTACGTTTAATGCGTCACAACAAGGCTTAAGCAGCTCGCCTTTCCTTTGGATAACGCTCGCCGCAGCCCCCCTCGGCGGACCTGCTTCAGCGGTCACCGCAAATCTTCCGCTTTCTAAGACCTTCTCTAAATTAGTCCCTGCTTTCATAACCTATGCCTCTTTCTTTTCACCCTGCATTGCAGGCATATTTTTGGGTAGGGTGAAAGTGAATTTGCTCCCTATCCCGCTTTCGGGGCAGGGGCTTTCCACCCAGATTTTGCCGCGATGGGCTTCGACAATCTTCTTGCTTATGGACAATCCTAAACCGGCCCCCTCTGTGTCCACCCTAATACCTCGATAGAAGTCATCAAATATCCGCGGCAGGTCTTCAGGGGAAATGCCCATACCAGTATCTACAACCTCCACCAAAATATGGTCATCTTCTTCACTCACTCTAAGAGTTATTGTTCCCCCCTTAGGGGTAAACTTAACCGCATTCCCTAACAAATTGGCAAACACCTGCTGTAGGCGTTCTGGGACAGCGGTGATCAGGGGCAACTCCTCGGGCACCTCGACCTTTAGTTGCACCCCTTTTTCTTCGGCTAGAGGCTGGATAATTCCTCTGGTGCTCTCTACCACTTTGAGCAAAGATGTTGCCTCCATCTTTAACTCTCTGGTGTCGATGCGGGAGATATCTAAGATATTATCGATTAGATTTAGGAGTCCTATTATTCTCTCGCTACTTCTTAACAGCATGTTTTTTTGTTTTTCGGTGATTTCTCCGGCATAACCATCGAGCATAACTTTATGATAACTTTCAACTGCAGCCAGAGGGGCCTTTAAATCATGGGAAGCTATAGATAAGACGTGTGCCAGGGTGTCTCTAGCACGTCTGAGCCTGGAGTAGACCACGCCCAAAAGCCTCTTCCGAACCTTGGTTCCTATGCGGCTATCCTCGTCAAATAAGCGTGAGAGTCTCTCTCCATCCAGGGTAATCACTTTGGTTTCTTCAATACATCGGGCTGACATGGTAAGAGTCTGCCGCTCACCGATGGCTGACCAGCCAAAAACTTGTCCTTTGGTCATCACATCGATTGCTCCTTGTCTCCCTGGCCCCCCGGGGCCGAGACGAATCTGCATCTCTATGACCACCCTGCCATCTTCAACGATGTAGAGGTCCCTAGCCAGCTCGCCCTCTCTGAAGACGGTTGTCCCTGCCTCATACACCTCTTCACGGGAGAGTGCTGCCACTTTGTCCAGCTCGTCGTCGCTCAATTCCCCAAATAACTGAGAGCTGGCTAGAACCTGCTTAATCGGCTCCATAAGCTTCCCTTTACTTTGCATTAA
>CAYWDP010000012.1:23561-25306 GCA_964457045.1 uncultured Dehalococcoidia bacterium | reverse complement strand
TGCAGTTATTTCCATAGGTGAGTGCTCTGTCACCCACCTGCTGCTGGCAGGGGACTTAACTCCACTCAAGTTCCTGGAGGAATGGAAGGAAAATCAAAGAAAGGAGGTGGGGTGTCACTAAGGTACTGGACGAGTACATGCTATTGACAATCCGCATTTGTCGTGCTAAGATCATATGCGGAAATGCGCATATACTTTTAGAGACGTTCCAAGATGAGAGAATTTGTTAAGGGTTTTAAGGCTCTTTCTGATGAAACAAGGATCAGGATTCTGAAGCTCCTCCTGGAGAGAGAGTGCTGCGTTTGTGAAGTGATGCAAGCTTTGGTTATCTCTCAGTCCCGGGCTTCACGCAATCTGGGTATCCTTCAGGACGCTGGCTTTATCAAGGCTAGACGGGATGGTTTGTGGGTGATCTACTCTATTGACGAGAGAGGAATGGCTAGCTACTCTGGGGCGTTGGTCGAGCTGCTGAAAAATTCTCTCGATAGAGATGAAACCATATCTATGGACAGGGAGAGATTGAGGGGAGCGGTCCGCGTAGGCCCGGGCTGCGAGAAATAATTTTTTGGCGAACAAATGCGGATATGCGCATAAGTAAAAACAAGCATTATGAGTGACGCAGAGCCAAGGATAGCATTACGCCGGCTTCCAATACTAGACCGTTTCCTAACGCTCTGGATATTCCTGGCTATGGGCTTCGGGGTGGGACTGGGGTATTTTGTGCCCAAAGTAGCTGACTTCATCACCTTCTTCCAGGTGGGGACTACCTCCATACCCATTGCTGCAGGGCTCATTCTGATGATGTACCCGCCGCTGGCCAAGGTGAGATATGAAGAGCTGGGCCGGGTATTCCGCAACTGGCGGGTGCTGGGGCTCTCACTGGTGCAGAACTGGCTTATCGGTCCGGTGCTCATGTTCTTCCTGGCTATCATCTTCCTGCGGGCCCATCCCGACTACATGGTAGGAATAATTATGATCGGCTTAGCCCGCTGTATCGCCATGGTTATCGTCTGGAACGAGCTAGCAAAGGGAGACACCGAGTATGCTGCCGGGCTGGTAGCTTTCAACTCTATCTTCCAGATACTTTTCTACTCTGTGTACGCCTATATCTTCATCACAGTAATGCCGGGGTGGTTTGGCCTTGAGGGCTCAGAGGTGGACGTCACCATTGGCCAGATAGCCCAGAGCGTATTTATTTACCTAGGCATCCCCTTCTTTGGAGGCATGATTACGCGCTTTACGCTCATCAAAAGTAGGGGACGTGAGTGGTATGAGCACAGGTTCATCCCCAAGATTAGCCCTATCACTCTCATTGCTCTCCTCTTTACCATCGTGGTGATGTTCTCCCTGAAGGGTGAAATCATCGTGGAGCTGCCCCTAGACGTAGTACGCATTGCCATCCCGTTGCTTATCTACTTCGTGCTGATGTTCCTTGTCTCTTTCTACATGGGTAAAAAGATAGGGGCCGATTATTCCAAGACGACAACCATCGCCTTCACTGCTGCCAGCAATAACTTTGAGCTGGCGATTGCTGTAGCCGTGGCTGTGTTCGGCATTGGGTCTGGTCAGGCTTTTGCAGCGGTCATCGGGCCGCTGGTGGAAGTACCGGTGTTGATCAGTCTGGTCAACGTGGCCCTCTACTTTCAGCGAAGATATTTTCGCTATGAGGTTCAGCCCGCGATGGTGCCGGATCCAGAGAGCAAGCGAGGGGAATGAGGAAACTTAGTATTCCATCGCCACATAAT
>CAYWDP010000012.1:12514-23461 GCA_964457045.1 uncultured Dehalococcoidia bacterium | reverse complement strand
ATCCAGAGAGCAAGCGAGGGGAATGAGGAAACTTAGTATTCCATCGCCACATAATATATAATTACCGTGGAGTGAGAAAGATGAAAAAGGATGCCAGGGAAATCAAGAGGTTTGTTAGGGAACGTTATGCTAGCTTGGCACGGGGAAAAGCGGGTTCGTGTTGTCCCTCTGGCTCTACTCTATCACCGAGCTGCTGCGCGCCGGGGGTTACTCCAGGCAGGGCGCAGACCTATGCCGAAGCATTGTACACCAAGGAGGAACTAGAGACTCTACCCAAAGAGTTGAGGGATATCTCCTGTGGCTGTGGTAACCCCACAGCTATAGCTGAGATCAGAGAGGGTGAGGTGGTACTGGATCTGGGCAGCGGCGGGGGAATTGACTGCTTCCTAGCAGCCCAGAGGGTAGGGATGAGAGGTAGAGTCATCGGACTGGATATGACCCCTGAAATGGTCTCCTTGGCTCGAGAAAACGCCAGAAGGATGGGAATCCACAATGTGGAGTTCCGCCTCGGCGAAATGGAGCATATGCCAGTGGAAGCTAATTCTATTGATGTCATTATCTCCAACTGCGTGATCAATCTTTCTCCTGACAAGGATGCAGTGTTCAGAGAGGCTTTCCGGGTGCTCAAGCCCGGGGGAAGACTCTGCGTCTCCGACATCGTTTTGCTGCAAGATCTCCCCCCGGAGATAAAAGAAAGTCTTGACCAGTGGGCTGGATGTATTGCTGGTGCTCTGGATAAGAATCTATATCTGGACAAGCTCCTCGCTGCTGGCTTTATGAATGCATCAATAGAGGAGAAGAATATACCTCTGTTCATCGAAGGGGCTACAGCGAAAGGTCAGGATCCAGAGGAGCCTCAGACCTGTTTAGATCTCAGAGGTAAAGTAGCCAGCATCAATGTGAAAGCCTTCAAACCTGCATAAGTAATACGACTTGAAGGATATTAGCTGCCGCTTCCCCATATTCCCCCTCCCTTCCTCCCTGGCTTCCTCCTCTGCCGCCTTTAGCTCATCATAGTGTTGGATTTCAGGGAAAAGACCCTTGGGGTAAACCTCGGCATAGCCCATCCTTACCAGCTCAGCATTGACAAAGATATCGTCCACATAAACATACCTGAGCAACCTGCCATATTTATCCTTACCTTCACCCTCCTCATCTCTCTCTAAGCGGACGACCTTTCCCTCTACCAGCTCCTGGTTGTATTGTTTTGCCTCTATCCCGTAGGGCTCTAACTCGGGGTAGACCTCTGGAGTATCGATGCCAATGTAGCGGACATGATATCCACCCTCAATAACAATGGTATCACCATCGATGACCTGAATAACCTTTGCTTTCTCAGGGGCGGTAGCACAAGCTGGCAACAAAAGGACAAGGAGAGACAGAATGCCTAACCCTACTTTGATAGACACGGCATCACCTATTAATGGACCTTGCCCCTCTATATCTTCACCTTGCCAAACCTCTCCCACTCGCTATAGAGGCAGCCGCAGTATTTCTGCCGATAAAGGTCTAGCTCCTTGCTCATCCTGTGGCTTTCGCTATAACCAGGTCTGAGGTCTTCATATAGAAAATCCACCCCTTCTTTCCGGGCAATCTCTTCGCCCACCCCTTTTAAGAGCTCATGCCTCTGGTAGGGGCTGATGAGCAGCGTAGTGGTAAAAGCATCGAAGCCTCTCAACTTAGCTATTAAGGCTGTCATAGAAAGGCGGAGTCGAAAGCAGTAGCCACAGCGTTCCCCCTCATGTCCCACCACTGCCCGAAAATAGTTGATAACGTCGTACCCTTCGTAGACGATCAAAGGGAGTTTTGTTTGCTGAGCAAATTCTTGCAGAGTCTGCAAGCGGCGCTGGTGCTCAGTGAAGGGGTGAATATTGGGGTTATACCAGAAAGAGGTAACCTCTAGACCCTTCTGCTGCCAATGCTTAGTGCAATAGGTAGCACAAGGAGCACAACAAGTATGGAGAAGTAAAGAAGCCATAAGCTCACCAGAGGCCTGCTTGAGGTGGCTGCCCCCTCTTGTAAGGCAAACCCAAGTGCTCATAAGCAAGACGTGTGGCTATCCTCCCTCGAGGTGTTCGCTCCAGGAAACCCAGTTGCAGAAGGTAGGGCTCGTAGACATCCATAATAGTGTCTGCTTCCTCACTGATGGCAGCAGCGATAGTATCGAGCCCTACAGGACCACCGTCGAACTTCTCCACAATAGTCCGCAGCACTTTATGATCCACCTCGTCCAAGCCGATATTGTCCACCTCCAATCTAGCCAGTGCTTCGATAGCCACTGCTTCGGTAATCACTCCCTCTGCCATCACCTGAGCATAGTCTCGCACTCGCTTGAGCAGTCGATTAGCTACTCTGGGCGTTCCCCGAGCACGGCAGGCAATCTCTTTCACCCCTCCTGGCTCCACCCCCACCTTGAGAATACCAGCGGAACGCCTGACTATCGTCTCTATAGCCTGCTGGTCATAAAAATCAAGCCTGTAGATGGCACCAAACCTGTCCCTTAAGGGGGGGCTAAGCATGGCAAAGCGGGTAGTAGCGCCAATAAGAGTAAAGTGAGGGAGATGGAGGCGCAGGCCCTTTGCCCCTGGCCCTTTGCCAATAATAATGTCTAAGGCAAAATCCTCCATGGCCGGATAAAGCACCTCCTCTACCACCCGGGGGAGACGATGAACCTCGTCAATGAATAGAACATCTCCTTCATGAAGGTTGGTTATAACGGCAGCCACATCTCCAGGACGCTCTATAGCTGGTCCGGAGGTGATTCTAATACTAGCTCCTTTCTCAGCGGCAACAATATAAGCCAGCGTAGTCTTCCCCAATCCTGGCGGTCCGTAGAAGAGGATATGGTCTAGCGATTCATTCCTCGCCTGTGCCGCAGCAATGGCTATTTTAATATTCTCCTTAACCTTATCCTGCCCCACATAGTCAGCCAGCCGCCTGGGTCGCAAGCTGGTATCAAAGGCGATATCCTCTTCTCTGGGTTTGCCTGAAATTATCCGCTCCATAATCGCCACTTTTTCAATATTATACCCTCTTCTTTATCGATATACCTCTTTACGATGCCCGATAGCCACAACGTCAACTAGTTTAGCTTCATCATCGATAAGCAGCAGGATTCGATAATCTCCGACCCTCAATCTATAGCCTTCACCACCTTTTAATTTTTTGATACCTGGTGGTCTGGGGTTTTGTTCTAGGCTAAGGATTCGTGTCTTTAGTCGCCTCTGCGCAGCCTTGGGAAGGAAATCCAATTCTTTCTCGGCAGAAGGCTTAATGGTAATGGTGTAATTCACCGGCTGCTCTTAGCTTCTCTCGGCAAGATACTCACGGAAAGGACGGGACTTCTCCTCTCGCCGTTGCTCGATGATTGCTAAGTCGACAAGGTCTTCACGAAACTGCTTAAGCTTGAGTAGCTCTGCTAAAAAGACCCCCCGCTCCTTGGTAGTCAAGGATTTACATGCTTTAATCAGCTCTTCTACTTGGACGTTTTCTGTTTTCATTTGCGGCACCTTCCTCATTTGTTAGAGGTTGTTCTTACTTTGACACCACTGATTATAAAACAAAAACCTGGCAAAGATAAAATATGGATTCTTCAGGGGCTGTAAAACCCTCATGAGTTGGAGATCAAAGCCCTATATGATCTAGCTGAAAAATGCCTTACCGTAGCCAAAAAGTAAGCATCGGACAGAAAAGAACAGCTTTGTAAAATGATTCACTATATATACTGATAGACATAGACTAGCAATATCCTAGTCTATAGGGGAAAAGGTCTTACCAAACTAGCGGGGTGTCACAAGGCTAGCACTTGCATACCCTGCCACCACCCTCCTGCGGACGAAACAGGCTAGGATGCAGCCTGTTCGGGTTCCAGCGGGATGACGAACCTGAGAATTATGTAGGCCAGGATGCCCCACCCGCCGAAGCACAGTGTCAATACCGCAATGACTCTCATGAGGACAGGGTCTATGTTAAAATACTTCCCCAGGCCACCGCAAATGCCCCAGATCACCCTCTCGTCCCTGCTACGATAAAGCCTTTTTGTCATGCCCGCCTCCTTGTACTTCCTAGTCAGCCTCCTCCTGTTCTTAACCAAGTATTGTCGGACTTCCGATTTCAAATGGTGTGCATACAGTACACCCCTAGTTGCTCGTTGTCAATGCATCGGACGAAGGCGTCCCTCGCGTTTTTCCCAGTGAGTAAAGAACAGCCTTGTAAGACGGTTCACTATGATTACTGATAAACATAAAGTAGCAAGACTTGAGCTAGTCTGTACAGGGCAACAGTTGAACCGAGAAACGCAGGAGTATCGAGAAATAGCAGTAAGCTACCCCGCCACCACCTTCCTGCGGACGAAATAGGCCAGAATGCCCGCTGCCAGGGCTGCGGCGAGGCTGGCATACAGGCTGGGAAAGGCTGACACCCCACGAGCCGCAGTTCGGTACGGGAAAATCTCAGCCGGGTCAGAGTTATCATCCGGGTGTGGATCAGTCTGATCGGCACTGACAATGGCGGTGTTGATGATGGTCGAGCCGCAGGGGCAAGGGTCAACGGTTGCCGTGATGGTCAGCGTCGCACTGGCACCATCGGCCAAGGTGCCGACTGACCAGATACCAGTGCTGTTGTTGTAGGTTCCCTGGCTGGCTGAATAGGATTGATAGCTGACACCGCCAGGCAAAGAGTCAGCTACCACGACATTGGTTGCCGTGGAAGGGCCGCTATTGGTGACTGTAACGGTGTAGGTGATGGTGTCCCCAATCTTGGGGATGCAACCGCACGCCGTCTTTGTAATGGCCAAATCAGCCACATTAATGGGGGGTTGCTGATCTACCAAAATGTCAGCCGAGTCCGAGTTATCGTCTAGGTGTGGATCGGGCTGATCCGCATCAACGGTGGCGGTGTTGGTGATAGTGTCGCCAGCAGTGTCATCGTCGACGGTTGCCTCGAAGGACAGGGTGGCGCTGGCACCATTCGCCAGGGTGTTGATGGTCCAGGTCAGAGTGGGGGGCCCGCTGTCATTATTGCTATCACCGCCGGTGATGCTGCCGAGCACGTAGGTGACACCTGTAGGCACAATGTCCTCTATTAGTATGTTGGTTGCCGTGGCAGGGCCAGTGTTGGTGACCGTGATAGTATAGGTGATGATGTCGTTCTCGGCGGGAGTGTGGTTGCTCACGTCCTTGATGACCTCGAGATCAGCGTCCAGGTGGATGGGAGTATCATGTATGTCGATTGAGTCCAACAATGGCCCCTGCTCCAGGTTTGGGTCTTCATTATCTGTGGCCCAAGCCAGGCTGAGATGAGTGGGATCGGCTATGCCCAGTGCGCTGAAGCTAACATACATGTCAACATAGCTACCGGACAATCGGTAGCCGGCTATCGCTGTGTTGGTAACTCGGCCATCAGGAGGGTACACCATACTAAGATAGGTAAGCGGCTCGTAGGCAGTGAACCGATCGTCGCCATAGGAATGCAGCAGATAGACCTCCCCTGTCCCGTCATTGTTTCTATCCTCTACGAAAAGCATGGCCTCAGCGCCCAACAGAATCTGGCCTGAGAAGTGCAAATTGCTACCTACTCCCGTATCAAAGAGCCATTTGAATCGCGAGTTAACATTCGTGATTTGGGCATTAGCGACGGTTTGGAGCCGCAGATAAAGGTGATTGCTATCGTGGTAATAGTAAGAGGCTATGACATCCCGGTAGTTCTGTGTTCCAGGCTCGTTTGGGTCCACATCACTTTGCACCCACGCCCCCTCGGCAGGGTAGGTTTGAGCACGGGCTGGCGTTGCCATCAGGAGTACTGCGCCGACTGACAGGGTGAGCACTAGAGCGAGTAATAGGTTTATTGGTCTGGTGTACCATTTGGCTTCGGCCATATGTTTCCCGTCTTGCTGCTGAAAATGCCGAATATCAGACGCACTACAGGCTTCGGGTATTGGACATAATGTATCATATCTAGTCACGGGTGTCAAATGGGGCACTCGCAGCAAGCGATTTTTGGCGGGGGATAGAATCGGTCAGGAATATGTATCAAGTGTTGGACTGAGGTTTGCCGACAAGCTGTCAAAACTTAGGTGAGCTTTTACAAGATAGGTCTTACTATGATGGTCTGCTCTCGTCTAGGTCCAACGGAAACAATGCTAACGGGGCAAGCGATAAGCTCCTCCAGCCTTTTTATATAAGACTGAGCTGGTGGTGGTAGTTCCGCGAAATGGCGCAGATGAGTTGTAGGAGATTGCCAGCCAGGGAGCTCCTCATAAACAGGTTGACACCTTTGGAGGACTACCGAACTGCTGGGAAACTGGTCGATAATATCGCCGTTTACCTTATAGCCAGTGCACACCTTAATAGAAGCAAAGGTATCCAGGACGTCAAGGCGAGTGAGAGCAACTCCGTTGAAGCCATTGATATAGGTACTGAAGCGAGCAGCTACGGCATCAAACCAGCCACAGCGACGCGGTCTCCCTGTCGTTGTCCCGTATTCATGGGCTATTTGTCGAATTGATTCCCCAGTCTTACCTTTGAGCTCTGTAGGCATAGGCCCACCACCTACCCTAGTAGTATAGGATTTCAAAACACCCAGAATGTAATCAATTTTGGTTGGGCTGAGACCTAGCCCAACAAAGGCTCCCGCAGCTACTGGTGAAGAAGAGGTGACGTAGGGATAGGTGCCAAAGTCAATGTCAAGAAGGGTGCCCTGTGCCCCCTCTAGCAGGACTAGCTCCTCTCTTTCTAGAGCCTGTTTAATTATCGGCTCGGTTTCACAGATAAAAGGAGCAAGGCGTTCTCCATATTGGCAATATTGATGATAAACCTCCTCCAAAGAGAGAGGCAGAGCTCCATATACCTTGCTCAGCAAGATATTCTTCTGCTTGAGTACAAAACGAAGTCTACGGAGCAACCCCTCTCTATCAAGAAGGTCTCCAACTCGAATTCCCAAGCGAGCAACCTTATCCATATAAGCTGGTCCTACACCACTACGGGTAGTCCCCAAGGCTTTACTGCCCCTTGCCTCCTCCTCCAGTTTATCCAGAAGGGTATGATAGGGCATAATCAAGTGGGCGCGGTTGCTAATAAATAACCTGGAGGTATCTACCCCTTTCTTCTGAAGATGCTCCAGTTCTTCCAGGAGCACGGCAGGGGAGACTACTACACCATTGCCAATAAGACAGCGGGTATGAGGGTAAAAAATGCCCGAGGGGACTAAATGTAACCTAAACTCCCCGTAGGGATTGGATACAGTGTGTCCTGCGTTGGGACCACCGGAAAAGCGGACAACCAAATTTACTTTCTCGGCGAGTAGGTCGACAACCTTCCCCTTCCCCTCGTCCCCCCACTGGGCTCCAATAACAGCAATTAGCGGCATACAACCTCACAAACTAAGGCAATCTTAGAGCCGGCGCAAATTAGTATCGGCTCATATAGTCTTTTCCCCAATAGTAAAGCAGGAGCGTGTTACCAGCAATCCCGCCAACAATAGCGATGGCTATAACCCAGCCAGGTATCATCCCAACCGCTGCTAAGATAATTAAAGTGATCGCCAGGGCGATAACCCCGATGAAGCTCCATTGGAAGGTCTCATCGCTCATAGCCTCTATCCTCCCTTGACCGTTGCTGCATATAGATAAGGCGTTGTATCACTGTTACCGAGGCAAGCGCGGCTAATACATACAAAGCAACAAGGACTGCCGTATCTATCCAGTGAGCTAGAATGAGCCCTAGGGCTAAAACAACAATCCTCTCAGCTCGGGTGAATATCCCGACCTCGCATTTTATCCCCAATCCCTCAGCCCTTGCCCTTATGTAGCTGACTAAAACTGAGCTGACAAAGGTGATATATATGAGCAAGGGCTCCCGAAAAGCGTGTTGACCTAAGTAAAGGATGAGAAGCCCAAGAAGCACTGCTGCCTCTCCAAGACGGTCGAAAGTAGAATCAAGGATAGCCCCAAATCTCGTGCTTTGCCCCTTGGCTCGAGCCAGCGGACCATCAAAGAGGTCAAAGGCTCCAGAGAGGAGTACTAGTCCTCCACCTAGGAGAAGGTAGTCTTTAGCAATAACTACCGCAGCAGCCACACTCCCCAGAAAGCCTAGTAACGTTAATGAGTTAGCTGTTATCCTCGTCTTACAAAGAACCTTAACCAGGGGTGCTGTAGAGTGCTCTGCGGCTACATGACGCACTTCAGACAGATTTATCAACTTTTGGCCCCAAACAACTCCATGTAATAATCCATCGTCCTTTGGGCAATGGATTCCCAGCTATGTGCCTCTGCTTTATTTCTTCCCCTGCTGCCCATTTGCTGGCGAAGGGTCTGATCATTGAGAAGGGAAAGAAGAGCATGGGCCAGCGCTTTTTCGTCTTTGGGCGGCACTAGTAATCCCTCAACTTCGTGGGTTAATACGTTGGCATACCCATCGATATTTGAGGCCACAATAGGCTTGCCAGCAGCCATTGCCTCAAGCAAAACGATACCGAAACTTTCCTGCCCCACAGCCGGGGCGCAGAAGATATCAGCGGTGCGATAATATCGCGGTAGGCTGGCATAGGATGCATAGCCAACAAAAACTACATCTTTCAGCTTCACCGCGTTGACCCAATCTTTATACCGGGACCCTTTACCGGGGCCAACTACAATAAGCCTCGATTGAGGAAAGCCTGCCTTCACTATTCTAAAAGCCTTAAGAAGGTATCTTATCCCTTTCCGTTCCTCAAGTCGACTGACAAACAGAATATTCAATTTGCCATCGCAGAAATCCTCAATCGGAGGTACCTCTGCCGAGAAGTGCTCCACATCAATGCCGTGGGGAATTACACGGTAATCACCGGGAAAATATCTGGAAATAAACCTCTTTGCTGGTTCAGAGACAGCGATCTTGCCATTGAGCCTGTTGTAAAACCGCTTTACGATTGGTCTCCAAAACCAATATCCCATAGAGCGTTTGTAGTAAGCGTGAAAGGTGGCTACATTAATCGAATGAGACAGAGGAAGCACTATCCAGGGTAAGGAGGGGAATAAAGGTTCATGGAAATGAAGGATATCGAACCTCTCTTCGTCAAGGATTGACTTCACTTTAGGCATTAGCCACCAAGATAGTGTAAGTCGAGCCACAGATCCATTAGAGGGATAAGGGATTGTTTTCCCTAAGGGGATAATGTCTTGGGCAGTAGGGAGGGCTTTTTTGTTAGAGCAAGGAGCAAGGATTTTTACCTGATGCCCCGTCTTAGCCAGGTGAAGGGCAAGGTTGGAGATATGGGTATTAACCCCACCGGGGTAAGCATAATCATAAGGGGAAACCAAGGCGATGTTCATCGCTTAGAAAGGGAAACATCCTTTGCTAACTATTTTTTTGACGGCAAGGTCTCGTTATTTGTCCCGTCAACAAATTCCTCCACCATCCTACGGGCTTGTTCATCGGTATATTGAATAGGGGGTGATTTCATAAAGCAAGCAGAGGGAGCAACCAATGCCCCGCTAAGCTCTCTTTCTAGGGCTAGCTTGCAACACCTTACAGCATCGATAACCACCCCAGCTGAATTGGGGCTATCCCATACCTCAAGTTTGAGCTCAAGATTCAAAGGGACATCACCGAAAGTTCGCCCCTCCATCCGAATATAGCAAAATTTGCGGTCACCTAACCAGGGAACATAGTCGCTTGGTCCCACATAGACGTTGTCTGAGTCAAGCTTATAATCCAGCTGAGAGGTAACTGCATTGGTCTTGGAGATTTTCTTCGACTCCAGGCGCTCCCTCTCCAGCATGTTATAGAAGTCTGTATTGCCTCCAAAGTTCAACTGATAGGTTCGCTCCAGTTTGACACCCTGCTCGCGGAAGAGCCGAGTAAGCACCCGATGGGTAATTGTGGCACCAAGCTGAGACTTGATGTCATCACCAATTATAGGCAATCCCCTCTCAGCAAAGCGATTTTGCCAGTAGTTTTCTCGAGCGATAAATACAGGGACACAGTTAATGAAGCCGCAGTTGGCATCAAGAACCTGCTCCACATACCACTTGGTGGCTTCTTCGCTGCCCACAGGTAAATAGCTGATCACCACATCAGTTTCTGTGCTTCTAAGAATATCGACGATATTCGCTGTGGATCCGGGTGCCTTAGTGATAACTTGTGACAGGTATTTCCCTAGTCCGTCATGGGTCATCCCTCGCTCCACCTTTACCCCTGTTGGGGGCACCTCACAAAACTTGAAAGTATTGTTAGGGGGGATGAATATCGCCTCTGCCAGGTCCTTTCCCACCTTATTCTTATCAATGTCAAAAGCAGCCACAAACTGGATATCACCGACATGATATCCCCCGAGGTTAGGACGCCTTAAACCCGGTACGGACTTGTTTGGCTCTATATCACGATAATAATAGATGCCTTGAACCAAAGAGGAGGCACAATTACCTACACCTATTATAGCTGTCTTTATCTTGCTCAAACTTCGTACATACTCCTTTTTAAGTCTGTTCCTCAATTGTTGATTTGTCAGATGCTCTGACCAGCAAAACTGGTCTGTCTGCAGCATGAATTACCTTATCAGCTACACTGCCAAGTAGCCACCGACCAATGCCAGAGTGTCCATGGGTAGACATAGCGATAAGGTCAATATTGTTTTCCTTGGCGTAACCCATTATCCTCTCCGCAGGGGAGCCTACTTCTACTTCAGAACGGGCTGTTATTCCCATTTTTGTTAGTTTTTCCTTAACAGAGTTAAGATAGTCCTCGGCAGCGGCTGAGGCATGAGTTAAATATTCTTCTGAGATTCGACTAAGGTGAGAGGTATAACCCTGGGCAAGGGCAATGTCATAGTGTGGCGTTACTACCTGAAGTAATATAACCTCCGCCTTTGTCATTATCGCCAATTCCTCCACATAAGGCAAAGATGCCTCCCCGAGTTCTGAACCATCCAGGGGAAGGAGTATTCTCTTAACCATCGAACTCTCTTTGCCAA
>CAYWDP010000012.1:0-12414 GCA_964457045.1 uncultured Dehalococcoidia bacterium | reverse complement strand
TCTGAACCATCCAGGGGAAGGAGTATTCTCTTAACCATCGAACTCTCTTTGCCAAACACTTACAATATCGCCCCCACCCTGGGTTACTTACTCTAGAAGAGGCAAAATTAGAACACAACATATAAAGATGGTGCATTGCTTAAACAATAAATCACTCCTCCGATATCTATAATCGCCTCGGATTTACTTGCACCAATCTTTATGGCCACTGTATCAAGAGCCAACGGTTGAAAAAAATAAAATGATCTAACTCGTTTGCTCTTCTAGGCAAACTACTATTGTCCAGCTTTATATAATCCCACTATTGTTTTATGCTTTGCCGATCCTGAAAACTGTGGTACCGCACCTGGGACATACACCCTTTGTAGCCGGGCGCTTGTTCTTCAAGGTAACTCTTGTTGGGTTCTTGATATCAACCTTCGCCCTGCACTTGAAACAATACGCCAATGGCATTGGAATCACCTCCTTTCAAACTAGTTGAACTATAATCATATTATAGCCAGATTGTCAAGCGCTTTGGAGCGAGACTCTTGAAAATCTTCGATTTTCAACGGCTATTAGATCTGGGGAGGTCAGGCTTTGTCGTCTAAGAACAGAGTTTTTCAACAGCCTATTAAGCAGTTATTGCATATCATAACTTGTACTGTGGAAGACCTTTTTAGGATGCCATAGATTTCCTTCTTTTTGGTATAGTACCGCCAGAAAACGACCATCGGTAGAGTAGGCACGGCATCGATCAATAGGGCGGGTTAGGAGGCTTCTATCCCCTAAGGGTATAGAACGACCTTTTCTTACCAATGCCTCGCTTTCCTCGCTAAGGATAGCTGTGCTCCAACCAAGGAGGGCCTCGTCGATAGAGTAGAGGAAGCGCTGCCAATAACCATGGTGAGAAGCTTCCTCAATTAAAGAAAGGGGAATAGCCTCAGCGATGTGGAAAGGCTCACTCTTGAGGCGAACTAGTCTTTTAAGATGGGCGCCACAACCTAGAGCTAGCCCTACATCCTGAGCTAAGGAACGGATGTAGGTGCCAGCGCTACATTCTACCTCAATAGTGATGATGGGTGGTTGCCATTCTAAGAGCTCCAAGCGAGAAAGCTGCACCTTCCTAGGTTTTCTGGTTACCTCAATCCCTTCCCAAGCAAGCTGATAAAGGCGTTTCCCTTTATATTTAAGGGCGCTATACATTGGCGGGGTCTGCTCGATAGAACCACGAAAGGAATGGAGCACCTGTTTTACCTGCTCTTCGGTTACAAAGGAGGGGTCAACTTTTTGAATCACCTTGCCACTGGCATCATAGGTTTCAGTAGTTGTCCCAAGCTCGATTTCGGCTTGGTAGGTTTTGATAGCCCCCGCTAGGAACTCGATGATCCTTGTCCCCTGACCAAGACAAAGGATTAACACTCCAGAGGCTTCAGGGTCAAGGGTACCAGCATGGCCTATGCGTCGCTCGCCGCTCAGGCTTCGCAGTAAAGAAACTACCGCAAAGGAGGTTTTACCTGGAGGCTTGAGAATATTGAGGATGCCATCAACACTCACTCTCGCCTTTTTCCCCAGTTACGCCGGTGGCTATCTGGCTGATTAATTGGAGGACGTGAGTTCCCTGGTCAATGGAATCATCGTAGTGAAAGCTCAATTCAGGGCTGCGGCGCAACCTCAAGCGTGCACTCAGCTCCTTGCGCAGGAAACCTGAAGCAACGGCAAAAGCCTCAAGGGCTTCCCCTTTCTCCTCTTCATTGCCCATAATGCTGATGAATATCTTAGCATGGCGTAAATCTGGAGAAGTAGAAACTTGAGTCACTGTAACAAAACCACCCAGTCTGGGGTCTTTAACTTGGCGTTGCAACAATTCGCTTATCTCTTGCCGAATAAGATTATTCACTCTTTCAATGCGCCGACTCATCAACCCTCTCCTTCCTATAAAACTCAATTACATCGCCTATCTCAAACTGGTTGAACCCTTCGATTCCTATCCCGCACTCAAAGCCAGCGGCCACCTCTTTTACGTCATCCTTAAAGCGCCTTAGGCTACTCAGGGTAGCTTGGTGCAATATCTGTTTCTGGCGTATAACTCTGACTAGGGCATCTCGACTTACCTTGCCGTCACTAACATAGACCCCGCCTACCTTCCCATACCTACCTGAGGGGAAAACCGCTCTCACCTCAGCATGCCCCTCGATAACCTCAACATAGGAGGGCTCTTTCATGCCCCTGAGCGCTCTCTCTATATCCTCTATTAGCTCATAGATTACATCGTAGCGGCGTATATCTACCCCTTCTAGTTCAGCTAGACGCTGTGCGCCTAAAGTAGGTGCGGTGTTGAAGCCAATAACAATTCCCTTAGAAGCCACAGCTAACATTACATCACCCTCAGTAATAACTCCACTACCGGAGTGGATGATTTTCACCTTTATCTCCTCTGTCTCCAGCCGCTCCAGGGAATTCTTTATTGGCTCAATGCTCCCTTGGACATCAGTCTTGAGAACAAGGCTGAGCTCCTTTGCCTGCTCCTCTTGGAGTTGAGCAAATAGGTCGTCTAAACTGAGAGATTTTGCTGGCCTGAGCAACCCCTGTTGCTTTTCCTGTTGCCGCTTTTGCACCAAGTCTCGTGCTTCCCGTTCGTTGGGGACCACTGTGAAAGCATCGCCAACTTGGGGCACACTATTCAGCCCCAAGATCTCAACCGGAGTAGCTGGCTCTGCTTTCTTAATTCGCTTGCCAGCATCATTAAACATGGCCTTCACCTTACCCCAAGTGTCACCAACAACCACCGGGTCACCTGGCTTAAGGGTGCCGCTTTGCACTAAGACTGTAGCCAGGGGTCCCTTTGTCTTATCCATCCCCGCTTCAATGACTGCCCCGGTAGCTGGACGGTTTGGATTTGCTTTTAGTTCTAGCATCTCAGCAACAACAAGGATGTTTTCCAGGAGTTCAGAAACACCCTGCTTCATTTTGGCGGAAACAGGGACACAGACAGTATCTCCACCCCACTCTTCAATAACCAAACCCTCCTCGGCAAGTTGTTGCTCCACTAGTGCCAAATTAATATTTGTTTTGTCAATCTTATTTATAGCCACCACAATAGGAACTCCAGCAGCCCGAGCGTGAGCTATAGCTTCCTGGGTCTGTGGCATTACGCCATCATCAGCAGCCACTACAAGGACAGCAATATCAGTCACCTTTGCCCCCCTGGCTCGCATAGCAGTAAAGGCTTCATGACCTGGGGTGTCTAAGAAGGTGATCTTTTTACCATCTACCTCTGCTTGATAAGCACCAATATGTTGAGTAATACTCCCGGCTTCAGTAGCCGTTACATTTGTTTGGCGAATAACATCTAAGAGGCTGGTCTTACCATGATCGATATGGCCCATAACGGTGACTACCGGAGGACGCGGCTGGAGGTCTTGCCCTTCATCTCTGGCAGCGGTAGGCTCTGGGGTTGATTTTTCTATTGCTTCATAGCCAAAATCTGAAGCTACTATTGCCGCAGTGTCATAATCGATGGTTTGGTTAACGCTTGCTACGACTCCATTTCGCATCAATTGCTTGACCACCTCCACCCCACTGATGGCTAGCAAATCTGCTAGCTGTTTCACTGTTAGAAAGGGAGGAAGTTCAATTTGCTGTTCCCTTTGGGAAGATGAATTTGCTTTCTTGCTAATTTTTGCCATCTAGTTTCTTCACGCTAAGAGGAATTGTCTCCATCATTAGAGAGAAGCATTCTACTGAATTCTACCAACCTTGCCTGATTCTCGGCACTTATTTTCTTCCGCAGCGCTTGCTCTAATCTGCCTTTCTTTAGTCCCTTCTCCCAGCAATCTGGTGAGTGGCAAAGATATGCACCCCTTCCTGCCTTTTTCCCTGAGGGGTCTACCTCTGCTGTACCATTAACAGTATAAACCAAGCGAATCAACTGTCGCTTTGGCTTTACCTCACGGCAAGCAACGCAGGTACGCTGCGGGATATGCTTAAGGGGCTGTTGACCTGCGCTATTAGTCTTCATCTCCCTCGTCTAATACAGGCTGGCGTCGCACCACCTTTTTCGGTTTGGTTTTCGCTGTTGGTAACTTGTCCTTAGGAGTACTTCCTTTTCCCCCTTTCTTGGCCTTGGTCTTCGGCATGGGCGTTGGTGTTGGCTCAGCAAAGCGACTTTGAGAACCTTCAGTAGCTGCCTCTATCTGGGAAAGTATCTCTTCATCTAATCTCTCATCTACCGTCTCGTCCAGATGTAAATCGCTATCCAGGTCTAAATCCTCGTCCGAGGTACGACGCTTTCGAAGCACCTTTTTCGTCTTGGTTTTCGGTGGGGGTAACTCTCCCTCGGGAACTTGTCCCCTTTTCGCTTCCTTAGCCCTAATCTCCGAGATGGGAGCTGGCGCTTTCTCAGCAAAGCGACTTTGAGACCTTTCAGTAGCCACCTCTATCTGGGAAAGTATCTCCTCAACGGAATAGGTTTTGCTAGGTGCCTCAGCTTCGACCGGAACTTCAACCTCTGATGGTGTCTCTGCTAAAGTTAACACCCACTCGCTTACCTCCTCAGGGGTGGGGATCATTTCCTCGGTCACTGGCTCCAATATAGCTTCCGTCACAGGTTCAACTGCTGGCACCGCCTCGCTGGGGACAGCCTCTTCCACCGGGGCAACCTCCTCCACTTCCACCATAGAAAGGCTCTTAATATCGATCCGCCAGCCAGTGAGCCTAGCAGCAAGCCGAGCATTCTGCCCCCCTTTACCGATAGCTAGAGAGAGTTGCTTATCAGGAACAATCACATTGGCGCTCTTTTCCTCTTCATTTATCTCCACCCTTACTATTGAAGCAGGGCTCAGTGCATTAGCAATGAAAACCGCCGGGTCAGGATGCCATTGAACTATGTCTATCTTCTCTCCATTTAGCTCCCTACTGATGTTCTGAATCCTGATGCTACGCAAGCCAACACAGCAACCGACAGCATCAACCCCTTCTTGGCGGGCAGCCACGGCAACCTTACTTCGATGCCCAGGCTCGCGGGCCAAGGCTTTAAGTTCCACTGTACCATTGTAGATTTCAGGCACCTCTAGCTCAAAAAGGCGACGTAGCAGATTCTGATGTGTTCGCGATACTATCAATTGAGTCCCTCTGCTGGTGCGTAGTACCTTCAAAAGGTAATGCTTAATCCTTTGTCCTACTCGGTAGTGTTCGGTACTTATCTGCTCAGCCAAGGGGAGTATTGCCTCCGCTCTCCCTAGGTCAACAATGATCTGCTTTGACTCTATATAGTGCACTACGCCACTAACAACTTCCCCCTCTTTATCAGCATATTCTCCAAAGATGGCATCACGTTCCGCATCTCGCAACCGCTGCAGTATCACCTGCTTTGCTGTCTGAGCAGCAATACGCCCGGCATTGGGTGGGGTGGATTCCACCTCGATTGTCTCCCCAAGTTGAGCATCTGCTTTTAACTTCTTTGCTTCAGCTAAGGACAGCTCTTGAAAGGGGTCTGTGGACTTTTTCACCACCACCTTTCGAGCATAAACCTTAACCTCGCCTGTTTGGGGTGCAATCCTAACAGAGACATCTTGATCTGGTGCAAAGTTATTTTTCTTAAAGACGGGAACCAATGCTGCCTCTACAGTCCTGAGGATAACCTCCTTGGGAAGGTTCCTCTCGGCAGCCAATTGAGTGAGAGCAATTACGAACTCGGTCTTCATCTTTTATGTAGACCTCCCGTTCTATCCTCCTAACAAAAGGAGTGGGGAAATACCCACTCCAATCAGGTCAATTTTATAGTTTAATATATCACAATCGGGACAAAAATGCAACCCTAGGGTTTCTTGCAATTACCCACTTGGCGCAAAAACAATCATCCGTCGTGACGGGAGTCACGACGCTACAGCTTTGATAGTCGTAGCGTCGCCTCTCCTGAGGCGACGAATAATACAAATCGTCGCAATTTCTATCATAGCAGAGAATTAAAGATACTCTTTCACCCTCTCTGCCACAGACCTGGTCATCCCCTTTACTGAAGCCAGCTCCTCTAGGGTAGCTTCTCTGACCCCCCTGAGGGAGCCAAATCTCTTCAGCAGAGCCCGCTTTCGCTTAGCTCCGACTCCGGGGATAGTGTCTAGGGGGGAGGCGAAAGATTCTCTCCGGCGCACCTTATGATAGTAGCCCAGGGCAAAGCGATGTGCCTCATCCCTTACCCTTTGCAGAAAGTAGAGAGCTGCCGAGTGGCGAGGGAGCATAATAGGCTCGTCTATCTGGGGCAGAAAGATGGCTTCATTTTCCTTAGCCATGCTGGCGCAGGGAATGAAATCGACCCCTGCCTCCTTCATTACCTCCAGGGCAGCGCTAAGGTGTCCCCTGCCACCATCAATGAGTATTAGGTCAGGAGTGATGGCCCAAGCGCTCTCTCGAGGCTCACTTGCCCCTTTCTTGAAGCGTCTCCTCAGCACCTCCTGAATCATAGCGTAGTCATTGGCACCTGCCACTGACCTAATTCTAAAGCGCCGATAGTGAGATTTCTTTGGCTGTCCTCTTTCAAACACTACCATGCTGCCCACAGCAGAGGTTCCCTGGATATCGGAGATATCGTAGCATTCCACCCACTGGGGAAGGCGAGGTAGAGAAAGCTCTTTCTGCAGCTCTTCTAAGGCAGCAGCCAGGGCATCAGGTTCAGCGAGCAATTTAATCCTCAGTTGCTCCAGACCCTGGCGGGCATTTTCTGCCACCATATCCACCAACCCCTTCTTTATCCCCCGATGGGGCACCCGAAGCTCGACCTTTGCTCCCTTTTTGCCCCCCAGCCACTCCGCAATCAGGGGCATTCCTTCTAGAGGATGCTGCAGTAGTATCTGCTCTGGTATATAAGGAGCAGAGTTATAAAACTGCTGCACAAAGCTGGTCATTATTTGAGAAGGCTCTTCATCCTGTGTTCCAGCCAATATGAAGTATTCCCTTCCCAGGAGCTTTCCATTGCGGATGAGGAAAACCAATACATAGGCTTGCTCCCTAGCCTGGTCAAAGGCAATCACATCCATTTCCCCCTCCGCTGAGGCAATCTTCTGTCTTTCGATAACCCTTTCCACAGCGTGAACTTGGTCCCGAATCAGGGCAGCCTTCTCAAACTCCAAATTCTCCGCTGCTTCTGCCATCCTACTACGCAACTCTCGCACTATTACCTCTTGTTTGCCTTCGAGGAAAAGGATGACCTGGCTTATCACCTGCCGATATTCCTCTTTGCTTACAGCAGCAATACAAGGTCCAAGGCAACGACGGATGTGATACTCTAGGCAAGGTCGCGACTCGTTGCCAGTGACTGGCCTTTTACAACTTCGGAAGGGGAAGAGCCTTCTTAATAAAGCTAAAGTCTTGCGTACTGATCCGGCACTGGCAAAAGGGCCGAAATACTTAGCACCATCCTTCTCTATCCTTCGGGTGAAATACACCCTTGGCCAGTCCTCAGCAAGATTTATTTTAAGGTAAGGATAGCTCTTGTCGTCCTTGAGGCGCACATTATATCGGGGGCGATATTTCTTAATCAGGTTACACTCAAGGAGGATCGCCTCCTGCTCGGAATCGGTGACGAAAAAATCAAAGTCAGTGGCTCGAGCTACCATCCTTTGCAGCTTTGGTGGTAAGTTATGAGGGGAACCGAAGTAAGAGCCTACTCGGTGGTATAAGCTAGCTGCCTTACCTACATAAAGGACATTATCCCCCCCATCTTTCAGTAAATATACGCCAGGCTTTGCTGGCAAGGCTTTCAATTGCTGCTCAAGGCGTTTTTGTTCCATGGTCGAATTAATTTTACCACTTTGGGCTCGATTGTGTTAAAATAGTTAACCATAAAGGCAAATTTAAAGGAGGGGTGATGAAACAGGAAATCGAGGCTTTCTTAGATCATCTTGCGGTGGAGAGGAAGTTCTCAGAAAATACTATTGCTGCTTATAAAAATGACCTTTTCCAGTTGGCAGAGTTTCTTCAAGAGAAAGGTGAAAGGCAGTGGGCACAAGTGGATCGCCAGCTTATATTAAACTATCTCCTCAATCTAAAGGAAAGAGGCTATGCTTTGACGACCCTAGCCCGTAAGACAGCTTCAGCCAAATCCCTATTCAAATTTCTGGCCCATAAGAGAGTTGTAAAGGATGCCCCTACTGAGAATCTTGGTTCACCCAGAGTAAGGAAAACCTTGCCCCAACCTCTCTCAGTAGCTCAAGTTAGAGAGTTATTAAAACAGCCTGAAAAGCACCCTACCCCTGAAGCAAAGCGAGATAAAGCAATGCTTGAGCTCCTTTACTCTACTGGCATGCAGGTGAGCGAGTTGATGTCGTTAAATTTAGAAGACATAGAGCTGCAAGAGGACTCTGTGGCCTGTTCGGTAAAGGGCTCTAAGAAGCGCAACATTACTGTCCACCGAAATTCAGTCCCCTCACTACAAAAATACTTGGAAGAAGCTCGTCCCCAGCTAGCACGTCACAAAGAGGAAAAGGCTTTATTCCTAAATCGGCTTGGGAGGAGGCTCACCAGGCAGGGATTCTGGCAACTTCTAAAGGGCTACGCTAGGGAAGCAAAGCTAGATAACTTGGTCACCCTGCGTGCCCTCCGCCATAGCTTTGCTGCCCACTCACCAAGCCCGAGGGGCTGACCTTCGTTCGCTGCAAGACCAAACGCAGGAGGTATTAAAATGGCACTTTTGTATGAGAAGAAGGGCAAAGTTGCTTATATGACCATAAACCGCCCTCGAGCCCTGAATGCTGTCGACCCGGAGACACTTCAAGAACTTAGCCAGGCCCTGTTGGACTTTAGAGATGATGAGGATAGATGGGTGGCTATTCTCACCGGGGTGGGGGAAAGGGCTTTTTGCGTTGGTGCTGATATAAAGGAGATGCTCCCTGTGCTGGGGGAAATTCGTAATGAATGGTGGCGTATACCTCCTACTATATTGCGGGGGCTGGAGTTATGGAAACCGATTATCGCTGCTATTAATGGGCATGCTCTGGGGGGAGGATTAGAACTAGCACTGGCTTGCGACTTAAGAATTGCTGCTGAGAATGCTACCTTTGGGGTTCCTGAGGTGACTCTGGGGATAATCCCGGGTTGGGGAGGGACTCAAAGGTTGCCCCGGGCTATCCCGGCAGCCAAGGCAGCAGAATTGCTTTTCTTCGGGCAGCGTATTGATGCCCAAGAGGCCTATCGAATAGGCTTGCTCAATAAGGTGGTTCCTCTTCCTCAGCTCCTCCCTACTGCTGAGGAGTGGGCGCAGAAGCTTTGTGAGATACCCCCTTTGGCGGTAAGAGCGGCAAAGGAGGCGATGATCAGAGGGGTTGAAATGAGCCTGGAAGAGGGCTTGAGGCTGGAGGCAAAGCTTGAGGATTTCCTTGTTGCCACTGAAGATCATAGGGAGGCAAAGGAGGCTTGGCTGGAGAAGAGGAAACCTGTGCTTAAGGGGAAGTGATATTAGCAAGATGCCGTTATAGAAGGAAAGGAGGAATATGGAGGTCAAGAGAGTAGGTGTAGTAGGTTGTGGATTAATGGGCTCGGGCATTGCTGAGGTATGTGCTCGTTCTGGCTACCTTGTAGTGGTCTCAGAAATCAATCAGGAACTTCTGAATAAGGGGATGGCAGCCATTAAGGCTTCGCTAGATAGGGCAGTAAAAAGGGAAAAAATAACTGAGCAGGATAGAGAGGCAACTTTAGGACGCCTCCAGGGTACCATCAAGATGGAGGATTTCAGGGATTGCGACTTGGTAATAGAGGCGGCCATTGAAAACCTGGAGGAGAAGAAGAAGATCTTCGCTGAGTTAGACCGGGTTTGCCCTCGGCACACCATTTTGGCCAGTAATACTTCCTGTCTATCCATTTTGGACATGGCCATGGCCACCAAGAGACCGGCTCAAGTAGTCGGGATGCATTTCTTCAATCCTGTGCCTGTGATGAGATTGGTGGAGATTGTCAGTACCATCCTCTCCTCAGACGAGGCTATCGATACCGCCAGGACTTTTAGTCAGTCTATAGACAAAGAGTCAGTCTTATGCAAGGACACACCTGGATTTATCGCCAACCGCCTGAGCATGGCCTACCTCATCTACGTCATTCGCTGCTATGAGCAGGGTCTGGCCACCAAGGAGGATATTGATAAGACCATGAGGCTGGGGTTGAACCACCCCATGGGTCCGCTGGAGCTAGTGGATTTCATTGGGCTCGACACAGTCTACTATATTCTCTCTGCTATGCACGAAGAGCTCAAGGACCCCCTGTTTGCACCGCCAACTCTACTGAAGAAAATGGTCACCGCTGGGCACCTGGGGCGCAAGACTGGCAAGGGGTTTTACGACTACAGGTAAAGTCTTGTGGTTTTCGTAGGTATAGGTGGGTGCTCTGCCACCCACCTATTGCTGGCAGGGGACACAGCCCCTGCCCTATAGGTAGATTTGAGGATTTCAATCGCTAGTTTTGGATTTCAGCGCTCTAGGATCATGGCCATCCCTTGCCCCCCACCAATGCAAAGGGTGGCCAGACCACGGCGAACATTCCTCCTCTCCATCTCGTAAAGCAGCGTTACCAGTAGTCTGGCACCGGTGCAGCCAATAGGATGTCCCAGCGATATTCCCGAGCCACGAGGATTGACCTTCTCACAGCCAGCCTGGCAGAATTCCTTGCTTTCACCGTAACGCGGAATGCCTAACTCCTTCATGCAGGCAATAACCTGAGAAGCAAAGGCTTCATTTAGCTCAATCAGGTCCATGTCTTTGATGCTGTAACCTGTCCTTTTTAGAAGTCTACGTGTAGCCGGTATGGGGCCGAGTCCCATATATTTGGGGTCTACAGCACCGTAGGCATAGCCTGTTATAGATGCCCTGATATTTAATCCCTTTTCCTCAGCGAATTCCCTGGAGGTAATGAGCAGAGCCGCGGCAGCGTCATTTATCCCCGAGGCATTCCCTGCTGTAACGGTTCCCCCTTTCACAAAAGCTGGTGCCAGCCGGCTCATCTTTTCCACACTTGTCTCCATGGGTCTTTCATCAGTATCAAATAATTTGGGCAGCCCCCCTTTTTGTGGAACCTCTACTGGTACGATTTCTTCCTTGAACACGCCGTTCCTTATTGCCTTTAGAGCTCTGTGATGGCTTTCAGCACCCACTTCGTCCTGCTCCCTCCGCGATATATTGTATTCTCTAGCAATGTTTTCTGCCGTAACACCCATGTGATAATCATAGAATATTTCGTACAGCCCGTCGAAGACCATCATATCGAGGGCTTCCGCCTTGGCACCTACATCCATGCGGTATCCCCAGCGTGCTTTGGGCAGGGCATAGGGCACACTGCTCATGCTTTCCATTCCACCAGCTATGATTACATCGGCGTCTCCAGCCCTTATTGCCTGAGCTGCCAAAGCCACAGCTTTCATCCCAGAAGCGCACACCTTGTTTATGGTAAAGGCGTTTGTTTCCTGAGGCACGCCTGCTCTGATGCTTGCCTGTCTGCCAGGATTCTGCCCTTGAGCTCCCTGAAGGACATTGCCCACAATAACTTCGTCTATCTTCAAAGGTTGCAGCCTCTCGTCCCAGTCCATATATTTCGCTTCTATCTCGCTCTTTTCAATATCTTTCAAAATCGTGGGCCTGACCTCTTTTAATTCATCCGGGACTACAGGTCTTACGCCTGCCCTCCTCAATACTTCCTTGATCACCGTCTTGCCTAGATCGACAGCCGGGACATCCCTTAAAGAACCTCCAAAAGCCCCCACGGCTGTCCTTACCGCACTAACGATCACCGGTTGTCTCTTGTCCATCAATTCCTCCTTCATCATTGTTCAAATTTAGTTGGAAACGTAATCAAACACTCTAGGACGTCTGCCCCAAACTCCTGTTTACGTATCTACGTATTGCAGCAACCTGATCCAGTCTCTGGATATTGCCTTAGACTGCCGTTGGCGTGCAGATTGAGTAAAAACGCCTTTCGAAAGGAGGCGGAGGGAGATTGGGGCAAAACTGGCTATTTCCCTCTTTTATCATAGTCAGGGCACCAGGTGGCATTGGGACGCTCAGGGTTATGGCAGGCACTGCGCCAGTCCCATTTACAGCTATCGCAGAGGAAGATGTGCATCCCCAGTGCCTTCTTAATGCGAAGCTTTATCCTATGTGTCCAACTTGGGCGCTTAGATGCCATAATGGATTTATTGTAAGACTCCTAGCTGCCCAAAATCAAGATTTAACAGAGATTGTTGAAGAACGAATCATCCTGTAGGGACAGACCTTTAGGTCTGTCCAGCGCTCGGACGGGTCTAAAGACCCGTCCCTACGTTTTGCAACGTCTCA
This sequence comes from uncultured Dehalococcoidia bacterium, assembly GCA_964457045.1. GTDB lineage: Bacteria > Chloroflexota > Dehalococcoidia > UBA2247 > RBG-13-53-26 > CAYWDP01. The sequence continues at coordinate 124 of CAYWDP010000012.1, read as the reverse complement.
TTTAATGGCACCTTATTCCGTGGATTCTGTTCTGACTCCCGCCTCTCCACGGCGAGTCTTCAACACGGTTTTGCCCAAATCCCTCTCCCTTGACGGGCATAAGCGCTAACTTTGTGGAGCCACT
>CAYWDP010000011.1:6291-25581 GCA_964457045.1 uncultured Dehalococcoidia bacterium | reverse complement strand
CATTCATGCCGCCCACCCCACTTGCGGGCTGAAGCCCACGGTTGGCGGCTAGCACAGGTGAGACTCCCCGGCCCGAGGGCCGGGGTCTCAAGCGTGGCCACATCGAAGCACAGGCAGAGAAGACCAGTGGGTTAGTGGCTCCACAAAGTTAGCGCTCCCACCGTGGGTGTTAGGTGCCCCACCTGACCTCAAACAGACACATCCCCACTGCCGAGATTGCTTCCCCCGATAAATCGGGGTCGCAATGACATGATAGAAGTGCCTTTCGCCAGGGGAGGGAGACCCAGCATTATATCATAGAAATTGCGGCCATTGGTATTATTCGTCACCTCAGGAGAGGCCACGCTACAAGTATCCAAGCTGTAGCGTCGTGACTCCCGTCACGACGGATGATTGATTTTGCGCAAAGTGGGCAACTGCAAGTGACCCCTAGGCTTGACAAAGGACGAAGTGTTTGTTATATTGTTAGAGATGTCTAACATTTAGGAGGGAAATGGATAAAGAGCAGACTGCTAGCATGGAAGATTACCTTGAGGCGGTAGCCATACTCCGTGAGGCAGGGAAAGCGGTGAGAGTAAAGCAGATTAGCCAGGCACTGGGGGTGAAGATGCCCAGTGTCACCGCTGCCCTGAGAAAGCTTGCCGATGAAGGGCTGGTGGAGCATGAGAGGTATGGGTATGTGGAGCTTACCGCTAGAGGTGATAAAGCTGCCCAGGATGTGTTTCATCGCCATGAGGTACTACGCCATTTCTTAACAGATGTACTGAATATTGACCCAGAGCTAGCTCAGAAAGATGCCTGTAGGATGGAACACTCCATCAGCTCGGTCAGCCTGCAAAGATTGGCCAAGTTTATGGAGTTTGTGGAAGCCTGTCCTCAAAGTGAGCCGTTCTGGCTAAAGAATTATAGCTACTACCTGGAGCATGGTGAGCTCCCTGAGGAGTGCCCAGGGAGGGGCTTGAAAGAGGACGATTAAGGAGACAAATTTTTAAAAAAGCCAGCAAAATTAGATAAGGCTAACAATAAGAAAGGTAACGCATGCCAATCAAACCTTTAGGTAAACTAGAGCCCGGCGAGAAGGGTAGGACTATAAGGGTTAGCGGAGGTAGTCGAGTTGGCTCGAAATACATACCACAGAAGTAGCCAAAATAGCGGCACCGAAGCCGCCAACAAGGTGATCCTGGTGGGGAGCCCCAACGTGGGCAAAAGCCTTATCTTCAATCGTCTCTCCGGAGCTTATGTCACCGTGTCCAACTATCCTGGCACCACAGTAGAGGTCACCCGGACCCGGGCCAAACTCAATGGTGTGGAGTATGAGCTCTTGGACACGCCAGGCATGTACTCTCTGATGTCCCTTACTGAGGAGGAGCGAGTGGCTCGTGCCATCCTGCTCAGCCAAAAGCCGGCTGCTGTGCTTCAGGTGGTGGATGCCCGGGACCTGGAACGGATGCTGCCCCTGACCTTTCAGCTTATCGAGGCAGGACTTCCTCTGATACTGGACCTCAACATGATGGATGAGGCAGAAGGGATGGGGCTAAGATTGGACGCGGAGCGCCTGGAGGTGGAGCTGGGTATACCGGTGGTCACCACTGTAGCCACTACTGGGCACGGCGTAACAGCGCTGAAAAGGAAACTGGCTGAGTATCTCAACCAGAATGAGCCAAATACTGACCTATGACGAGACTATAGAGACTGCCCTGAGCCGCCTGGAGGGGCTACTGCGCGGTCGCTATAACATATCGAAACGGGCCATCAGCCTGCTCCTGCTCCAGGGTGACTCCGAGGTAAACGGGCTGGTCAAGGGACAGGAAAGTGCCTATCCAGCCATCGCCGAAGTTGTCCGCACCACCCAGGATGCCTATAGCCAGCCTCTGGCCTACGTTATCGCTCGCGCCCGTCAGGAGGCTGCCCGTCATATCGTCGCCAGGACCATCTCCCTACCTGTGGGTATTCGTCCAGGCTTCCCTCAGCGGCTCAGCCAAGTGATGATGAGCCCTGCAACGGGCATCCTCCTCTTGGTCCTGGCTCTAGTCGGCCTTTATTACTTTGTGGGCGTTTTCGGCGCCGGGGTAGTGGTGGATTTCCTACAGGGGACTGTCTTTGGGGAGTATATTAATCCAGGGTTCACCCGTGTCACCGAGGCCATCATACCGTGGCAGATCCTGCGCGACCTGTTCGTGGGCGAATATGGCTTAATCACTCTGGGGCTAACCTATGCCTTTGCCATCGTCCTGCCCATTGTGGGCACCTTCTTCATTGCCTTCTCCATCATTGAGGACAGCGGTTATCTGCCCCGGCTGGCCATGCTCATCGATCGGTTGTTCAAAAAGATCGGACTTAGTGGTCGGGCAGTCATCCCTATGGTACTGGGCTTTGGCTGCGACACCATGGCCACCATTGTCACCAGAACCCAGGAGACGCGGCGGGAGCGGATCATCGCTACCCTGCTCCTAGCCCTGGCCATTCCCTGCTCCGCCCAACTGGGGGTAATCTTCGGTATACTCTCTGGGAGCGCTGGAACGCTGTTTATCTGGGGTGGGGTAGTCTTTGGGGTATTCCTTCTGGTGGGTTACCTAGCCTCCAGAGTCATCCCCGGCGAGCGCCCCAGCTTTTTTATGGAGATACCTCCCCTGAGGCTACCCCGGATGGGCAACATCCTGAGCAAAACCTACACCCGGATGCAGTGGTACTTCCTGGAGGTGCTGCCCTTCTTCCTTCTGGCTAGCTTTCTTATCTGGTTGGGGGATATCAGCGGCGTCTTCCAGCGTATTCTTAGCGGGCTGGAGCCAGTGATGCGCCTCCTCGACCTACCCGCTGAAACCGGAGCTGTCTTTCTCTATGGCTTCTTCCGGCGCGATTTCGGCGCTGCCGGCCTCTATGACCTGCACAGTTCCGGGGAGATCACTGGGGTAGCCTTGGTGGTAGCAGCAGTAACTCTGACGCTGTTCATTCCCTGCATTGCCCAGTTTGCAGTCATGTTCAAGGAAAGAGGAGTAAGGACAGCCCTGGCCATCGGCATGTTTATTCTCCCCTTCGCCTTCTTCATCGGCTTCCTCCTCAATCAAGTGCTCCGTTCTCTGGAGGTCGGGCTATGATAAATTGCCCTATGTGTGGCTATAGTTTCGAGGAGGCTGAGGCCGAGGATTCCTGCCGGGGCTGTCCTTTAGCTACAGGCTGTCATTTGTTGAAATGTCCTCGTTGCGGCTATGAGGTGCTTCGAGAGCCAAGGTTGGTTCAGGCTATCAAAACTTGGAGGAGAAAACGTGGAACTAGAAGAAAAGGCCGAAGAGATACTGGAGACGCTGTGGACTAGGACTGAGAGAGCCCACGGGGAGCTGCTCCCCGTGGCTGAGGTGGGAGGGGAGGAAGATACAGCAGTGAGGCAGCTTGTAGAATGTGACCTGGTCAGTCTCCAGGACGGGCAGCTCAAGCTCACCGAGGAAGGTCTGGCCGAGGCTACCGGCATAGTCAGGAGGCATCGCCTGGCAGAACGACTTTTGGCCGATGTCCTTGATACCCACGGTGTCTTGCTCCACGAGAAGGCCTGTAAGTTTGAGCACTTGCTGGACAAGGGCTTGGATGACGCCATCTGCACCCTGCTGGGCCATCCCCGTGTCTGTCCCCACGGTAGCCCCATACCTCCCGGGCGCTGCTGCTTGGAAAGGAAGGAGGAGGCGCAACAGGTGGTGGCGCCCCTCTCCGAACTGGACACTGGTCAGGAAGGCAAGATAGCTTACATCTATGCTCCGGAGGCGGCTAAGCTTCAAAAATTGATGAGCATGGGCATTCTCCCAGGTGCCCCTATCAAGCTAATACAACGTTTCCCCAGCTACGTTTTTCAGGTTAGGCATACCCAGTTCGCAGTGGATAAGGAACTGGCCGATGCCATATATGTACGGCTAATTGCCCCGGAGGTGTTTCCCCAGGAGGAGGGCAGATTCCGTCGCGGCTTGAGGCATCGTCTGGGCTGGCGGCGACGAAGGTAATTCCGGTTTGAGAATAGGGCTCTTTACAGGTGCTCCATTAACTCAGCTAGGGTGTTGATTCGGGGGCAATCGGTGACCTCTTTAAATAGGTCATACCGGTCGAGAAGCACGCCTTTCATGCCTATCTTCCGAGCCCCAACTATATCGGTACTATAATGGTCGCCAACATACATTGCCTCTGAAGCTTTTACACCAGCTCGCTCTAGAGCAGCAAGGAAGATAGGAGAGTGGGGCTTTTCGGAGCCTACCTCCTGGGAGGTGACCACAAAGTCAAGGTAGGAGGCAAGGCCTAATTCTTGACAAAAAGGCATTATATCCCGATCGATGTTGGAGATAAGCCCTAAAACCAAGCTGCGCTGCTTTAGCACTTCAAAGGTAGGCAGAACATCATCAAAAAGGACAAAATCGAACTTTAATAATGCTCCGCCCAACTTTTGCATAATACGCAAAGCCATCTCATCAGAAATCTCCACCCCGGCTTCCTTCAACACTATACACTCATATTGAGCATAGACCCCTATCTGCTCCTGTGGCGAGCGCTTCTTTATAGGGGAGCGAGCATTCTCATCAATGTAGAACTGGTCAGCAAGAAGCAGCCCGCGCCTTAGCTTTCCCTCCACCACCTCAATCCCAACCTCCCGGCAGGCATTAGCATGTATCTCCTCCCGTGGTGGGTTGTACTGGGCCAGGGTGTTAAACCAATCAAAGAATACAGCTTTAGTCATGGTTAGCCTCTGTTCCTATTTTACGCTATAATTTAAGTAGATTCAAAATATTAATTTTGAGGTTGATTAACAATCCTACTCGTCATCATGCCACATCGCTCAAGAGATGTAGGGACAGGTCTTTAGACCTGTCCCAGCGATGGACAGACCTTCAGTTCTGTCCCTATGGGATGAGTCGCTTTTCAACAACCATGGATTCTTGAGGTTAAGAAAGGGACTGTTGACAAACCATGCCACACCGCTCACTAAGGCTGACCGAAAACTTACATTGTTACATCTGGCAGGGGAGAGGAAACAATTGTAATACCTATCTCTTTACCAATGTCCTGCGGGGAGAGCGACCTCATGTTATTGTTGATCCGGGATTTGTGGTTAACGAGCTAAAGGAGCCTTGCTTCGACTCTCTCCTTATGGCAATGCAAGGAGATGGAATTAAGGTTGAAGACATTGGCTTAATAATTAACACTCATACCCACCCTGATCATTGTCAGGCAACAGAGGTCATAGTTCAAAAAAGTGCTCAGAAGAAAGGAAAGGGGAAGGTTAGCCAGGCTCTTCTTGCTCTCTCCAGGGAAGAGGAGGAGTATTATCGAACAGTCGGGGAAAGGGTATTCAGCATGTTTGGAATGGAAGTAGCCAAATTTGAGCCCTTTATTTATCTGGTGGAAGGTGATTTGAGCCTAGGCAAGGAGGAGAAGAAGACAGACCTGCAAATCCTGCATACCCCGGGGCATTCTCCAGGCTCTATTAGCATCTACTGGCCGAACAACAAAGTGCTAATAACAGGTGATGTGGTATTCTATGGGGCAGTGGGGAGGACAGATTTCCCCGGTGGAAGTATTTGGGTTCTTAAACAAAGCATTGAAAAGTTATCAAGGCTGGAGGTAGAGTACCTGCTTCCCGGTCACTCCACTGAGTATGGCAGTATTATCGAGGGCAAGGAGAGAGTAGAGCATAACTTTAAAGCAGTTAGAATTTTGATTTGACAACTGGGATGAAAAGTCTTAGTTTTTGCTTGAGGTGGGGGTTATGGAGGCTGAGGAGAGAATTAAATACGCTGTAGAGCACACCGAGATAATAAGACCTCCGAAACAGACCTTGGCTACCTTTGGCATCACCAATATCTATTACTACTTGCTCACCGAGCCAGTATATACTGAGCTACTAGGCGGACGGGAGGAAACGGTGGTCAGAGAGGGGAGGGTGATCGCAGAAAGACCAAAGATTGTCACCCCTTATTATCTACTGAATCTCTTTGAAGGTTTTGAACATGGGAAGGAATACGCTGAATATATGCTCCGCAAGTATGGTCCCCATGAGCCCGGGCTTTTGTATCGATATAAGAATGAACCCACAGCGGTTAATGTTGTATCTAGCCCTATGGAATCAGTGATCCACAACCTTAGTCAGGAAATAGATAGGCAAGAAAATCCCCTGGCGACAATCATTAAGGGTGTTGACGAGCTATGGGATGTTTCATTGATGAAGTTCATTCACGACATAACCCGCGGCTCCCTACGCAGCAACGTGATGGAGCTGGGGATGAGGGGGTTCCTGGATATAGACCGTAGTGGCATTCCCCAGTATACAAGGTATGCAATTGAACAACTCTTTGAGGAGGCTAGGAGAGAAAGGGCTAAGGTATCCGAGCTGGAAGCGGAATTGAGGAGATGGGGACTGTTCGATGAGTATGAAGATAGGTTCCTCGATCTTTTCCGGAAGAGATGAGGGGAAGTCCTTGAGCATAGATATAGGAAGCTATGCTCAGAATTACTGGAATGGCTGCCGATACTGCTATGCCAACCCTGGTGGGTCATGAGCAAGAGAAAGGGCTTTCTAAATCTCAATCGATTCAAGTCAGGCAAAGCCATAAAGCGGTGGAGAATAACCACGGATATTGCCTCTGCTCATAGAAAGCAGCAAGGGGGACCCAAGCAAACAAAAGGGAGGTTGAAGGATGGCTGAGTTCGGGGAGGAGTCAAAAAGGAGTATTGACCTTGCTGCGGAACTGATGCTCAAGGCAAAGTATGTTGTTGGCTTAACTGGTGCTGGTGTGTCAGTGGAAAGTGGCATTAGACCTTTCAGGGGACCCGACGGTTTATGGACTGAATATGGTGAGCCTCCTATGGATGGCTATCAAAGATTTCTCGCTGACCCTAAAGGAGAATGGGAAAGGATGGTCAAAAGGGAAGGTTACCTGAAGGGTTTCTTCGAAGCCTTCGAGGCTGCCAAGCCAAACCCCGGTCATTATGCTTTGGCTGAGCTAGAGCAAATGGGGATATTAAAATATCTGATAACCCAAAATGTAGATAACTTCCATCGGGCAGCAGGGAACAAAAACCTGGCAGAGATTCATGGAAACCTTTACCTGCTCAGGTGTATTAGCTGTAACTCAAGGTATCCTCAGGAAGAGATTTCTTTAGAGGAGCTGCCACCTCACTGTCCTAAGTGCGGTGGGATAATAAAGAGTGACGGGGTGTACTTTGGTGAACCCATTCCATCAGATATCCTCAGCAGATGTCAAGAGGAAGTATACAAGTGTGACTGTATGTTGTTAGCCGGCACCTCGGGATTTGTTTACCCGGCAGCTGGATTCCCTCGAGTGGTAAAGCAGCGTGGTGGTTGTTTGATTGAAGTCGCCTTATATGAAACCGATCTCACCTGTATGTGTGATCTCAGCCTTCGTGGCAAGAGCGGTGAGGTCCTTCCCGAGCTAATAAATTGCATCAAGTCTCAAAGGAGGGCTTGATAATTATGACTGGCAAGGCTAGTTTCACAGGAGCCGCTTTTGCGGTGAAAAATAGAGGGGCAGTTAAGGGGGCAGTCAATGTCAGAAGAACAGACATCCTATCCGGTCTCGGTTAGGGGCGAACTCACAGAGCTACCGGCTCGTGGTTGGTGGCTTATTAAGTGGTTATTGGCAATACCCCATTACCTTATTCTGGCGTTCCTGTGGATAGCTTTTGTGGTGGTGTGTATTATCGCCTTCTTTGCTATCCTGTTCACGGCGAAGTACCCCAAGGGTCTGTTCGACTTCAACGTAGGGGTTCTCCGCTGGACATGGCGGGTGGGATTCTATAGTTACCAAGCCCTGGGTACTGACAGGTATCCACCCTTTACCCTGAAAGCTGTTGACGACTACCCTGCTGACTTGAAGGTGGCATATCCAGAAAGGCTATCTCGCAGGCTGGTGCTGATAAAGTGGTGGCTACTAGCTATTCCGCACTACATTGTCATCGGTTTCTGGCAAGGAGGCTGGGGGCCTCGCTATGGCGGTCTGGTGTTTACTCTCGCTATCTTCGCCGCAGTGGCACTGCTATTTACACGTAAATATCCTAAGGACATTTTCAACCTTGTTGTCGGCATGAACCGCTGGACATATCGCGCCAGTGCCTACGCAGCGCTAATGTCAGACCAGTACCCACCCTTCCGCCTTTGGGATTAAAATTCTGGCTGGCAATTATAGCAATCTATCAGCATCTTTGAGGTGAGACCCGTGTTTGAGGAAAGGAGAAGGATGGAAGAATATAGGCAAACTGGATACTATTATATTCCCACCGGGGTGTATGATTTGCTATGGAGTGATGCAGTTGGAGAGTGGAGAATGTGCACCAGTGCGAAGGGTATGAGGAGTTGCCTGGAATTAGATAAGGCGGATAGGGAACTTGACGAGTTTGGCTATGAAATAATCTTAGGGGAGTTTTGTCTAGACCCAGACAAGTATAAACTAGAGCAAATCAGATACACAAATCCCTTAGAACTCGAAAAATCGAGAGTGATTTAAATAGCTATACTGTAGTATAACGCATAGCTATTCAGGAGAACCTTCAGCGAATCGGCCATCGGCTAGCATTTAGTTGTGACTTGCATCTGTCAATCATCGCCACCAAATACAAAACCGTACATCTGTTCCACCCACACCGAGGGGCTTTTGTTCATGCTATACCAGTTGGTGATTTCCTGTGCCAGTAAGTTTGTTGGCAGGAGTGCTGGCAAAAACAACTCTTGGATCCTTATGATACTGCCCTCTCAGACGCTTCAGACGCAGAATAAGAGACATTACTAGCCCTGTGGCATACTTCCTCTTCTCTGTATCTCTTCCTTGCTGTGCCTTCTTTTTCGCTTTTGTTGGCTGGGTCCTGACTCTTGCTTCCTTTCTGGTGGAGTCTCAACCAGAGTCTCCACATATGGAGGCCACCATAGATGGCGTTTACTCCTGGCCCTGGCATAGTAGCTTTGAGCTACCCTCTTGCCCTTTCTTCTTCAGGCTAATTTGTCCCAACCCATTCTGCGACATCATACCACACCCACCTTGGATGCAGATTCAAGGTTGGTGAAACACTCCCCGAGGAGTATAAGAGTTTAAGTCTTTTTACCCCACGTTGTCTCAACTTCCAGTGGTTCCTCTGCTTGCGAGACCTTTTGGTCAACTATGTTAATCTCCATGTGCTCCCAGAGGTATTTCCACAGCCTATTTGCAGCGAATGGCAAATAGAGTCCGAGCGTTACTATAGAGAGGAGCCCTGTCACTATACACCAAAGGAAGATATCTCCACCCCTCCCCCTATACACTATTTTTGCTTTTCTTGTCATCTACTCATCTCCTCATATCACAAAATAGGATGAAGACGGCACTACCCTGCCCCAACCCTTCTGCGGACGAAATAGGCTAGAATGCCTGCTGCGAGGGCTGCTGAGACAGCAACATACGGGATGAGGAATAGTAGCCCACCTGTCGCTGTGTTTCCCACGAAGAAGAGCGACATCGTATCCACATCAGCCTGACACGTCTACTGTTTGAGTTTCTCAACTACCTCGCCGGGAAGCGGAAATCGTCCTGTTTGGAACTTGGAGAACACAAGCTTCCCATCTGCGAGGACATCAAAGATGCCGTCGGCTCCGGGGGTCAGCTTCACCTCCACACCCAAGGCCTTGCGTAATTCATCTGCCAAACTGGCAGCGTTGGGCTCATAGTTTCATACTGCGCAATAACGGATTTCAACTCTCATAGTCTACCTCCCAGGTTTTGTTAGACTCTTTCCCTATTACTATTACTGGCCTCCAAATCTGCCCGACCGGGCTTCACAGCATTTCAATCACTTCCTTTACTGCTGGCTTTAGTATGTTCAAACGCCTGAGCAATTTCAGTGCAACCTCGTGGTCTTCGAGAGATGGCGAAGCACAGCAGTCTGCTGGAACCACAACTTCATACCCCAGTTCAACCGCATCCCATGCTGTTTTCAAGACGCAAGCCCACGTCGCTACGCCTGTCACAATGAGCGCCCTAGTACCCTTCTGCCGTAGTGTGAAATCGAGGTCACTTCCGAAGAAGCCGCTCATCATCCTCTTTTCAACAGTCACGTCTGTTGGTCTCGGGGCCAATTCTTCTATGACCTTGGCCCCCTCGGTTCCCCGGATAGCATGCAGTGGGTATCCTGTTCTGGTGAAAATGAAGTCCTCTGGATACCTGCTGTCACAGGCAAAAATGATGGGAATTCCTTTCTCTCTTGCTTTTTGTAGGAGAGCCCTAATGTTTGGTATAATGGCTTGGCAAAACCTGCCGACATTGTCTTTCTGCATATCCACGACGATAATCGCTCTCTGTTCCGTACTCACCCTTTGCAACACGGCAGCCTCCTTTCTCTAAATCCTCCTAGCTGAGCTATCAGAGCCGGCGTTAGGCGATGCTCGACTTGAAAATAAAATGGGGTTTTCAGCCATATCTTATAGTTTCAGTTTCACGCATTTTTGTTATGACATTAGGGTCGAACAGCGATACGGCTACGCCAAGTATCAAACCACTGCAAGTCCCAACACACCACTTTCTACTATCTATAGTGTGGTCTAACAACTACACGGCAGACAACAGCTACTCGTGGGCAGTTTGGAAGTACTGTCTTGTCTCGGTTCTTAACAGGTAAACTAGCGTCAGGACACCGATTATGGTACCGAAGGGTATCCGAATCAAGCTCAGGGCAGCGTGAACAATAGCCGAAATTCGCCCCCATTCCTTCCCCATAATCAGCCCGATACCAGCCGCCACTGCTAAACCACCAAACGCAAGAAGCAACACAGTCACCACGCCCAAGAAAAAGAGGGCACCCGCATCAGCACCGTCCCCATTCGAGACGGCATCAGGAAAAGCGAAACCAGCTATAGCGGCTACAGCGATAAATGCGAACAGCGCGGTTATGAATTCCCAGATAGCAATCAGTATCAATACGTCACTCCTTTTCAATTTTGCGCACCTCCTCTTTGTTATTTGTCACGTAGCACAAGCTGGTATTTCCGACATTATAGCACACGCAGTGTTGATGCAGATTTAGGGGTGGCAAAGTGCTGGCAAAGAGCCTTGACTTATTGTTGCATCATAACGACATAGCTATTCAAAGGCACCTTGAGCGAGTCAGCAATCGGCTGGCATTTGGCCATAAGACAGTAGGCAATCTTTCCCTGGATAGGTAGCTCTGAGAGCGTCTCATAATTGCCCATCCCTTTGGCAAAGACTAGATCAGCCAGTTTGAATTTGGTCTTAAATTCCTCCGAGGCTGAGGAGAAATCTATTCCTACAGCATCTGATCCGGTGGTTATTACCTCCCCTATTTCTTCCACTAAGCCAGCTTGGCTCAAGTCTTCGAGCGTAATATCATCCTGAACTGGAGAGCCTTTTACTACGTAGATTACGTGCGCTTTCTCTCTAATCTTGTTTATCAGTGGTAAATCGAAGAAGCATTCCCCAGCGTTATCGGCTAAGTAGAGGACATTCTTTGCACCCCTGAGCTTCTTCTCAAACTCATCTATGTGGTCTATAGCAAACTCAACGGGCTTTTTCATCTCTTCCTTCGCCTTATCTAGCCCCTTGAAGAAATCAATGGTGTTCCCCAAGGTGGAAAGCTTTACACAGGAGCGGAGGTCTTCCCCATAGTAAGGACGCACCTCTTTGAATAGGCGCTGGGACATTTCCAGCTCTTTGGCTTTCATTTCCCGATAGGGGTCAGGATTGTGGGTCAACCTCTTAATAACCCGATGAACCTCAGTGGCGATTTCGGTGGCTACCTTATTATAAGAAAAGACCCTATCAAGGGTGTTTAACCCTGCTTTGATAGCTTCTGCTCTTAGCTGCGGGGCAGAAGTGGCGCTCTCTGCCGCCTGGCGTGCTAGCTTTTCAAGGCATTGACGGCAATAGGTACTGACTTTCATCTTCTCCCTTTCCTGAATGACATTGGTTCCCGGCATGCCTCCTTTGCCGGACACTCGGGGCACCTCTTCTTTTTGCAAAATTCCAGGTTCAACCTGACCAAGGAGGACTCCAGGCTGGGAAACTCAAGCTCTGTCTCCTCCAATCCTAATTTGGCTGCCACCTCTCTGGCTAAGGGTGAGAGCCGGGGCTTTGCCTTTTCCCATACAAGCTTGAGCTCCCGGAGGAAAATGTTGACCGTGGCTGGCCCAACACCTTTGAATTCAAGCAGTTTCTTCTCCAGGTCTTGGCTATCCTTAGCTTGGGTATAGAGATTTTCCAGCGAGCCGTATCTCTCCTTTAAGCTCCCCATTACCTCAAGTAAATTTGAGGCTGTGGAGAAATCGTAGCGCACGTAGCCCCCAGAATCTAAAACCTCCACCAGCCTGTCCCATCCAGCCTCTATGATTCGCTCAGGGGTTACTATCCCTTCGACTTCAAACTCTCTATATGTCCTCTTGGCAATTTCGGAGGATATCCTTTTGGAAAATAGAATTGAGGCGAGGAACCATTTGAACCTATCCTCAGCTTTTTCTAAGTCTAACCCCAGCTCTTTAGAGTAAGTTGGCAGGGTGAGAAGCTTTTCCTTTAATGGCGTCACCATACCCTTTCCTCTCTGAGATATAGAGGTGAAAAACTTTGAGTTTCTTAGTTAGGTGGGGAGCTTGGTCTACAACCTTGTGCTAGAATAGCGGCTCACTTTGCACAACTGAATCAACCTGGGCTTTAATTCTTGTTCTCTCCAAGGAAAGCATCAACTGCTGCCACAGGCATTAGTAGCAATATGTAGATTAACCAGAACGCCAGGATGATCACTCCCACAGGCCAAGAGAGAAGCCAAACACCAAACCGCTGCCAGGATTTGCGACTGAAATACCATTCGTTCCCTTCCAGGAAAACCTCAGATGCTACAATGGGCATCAATAGCAACGTGTAAATCAACCAGAACGCCTGGATGATCACTCCCACAGGCCAAAAGAGAAGCCCAACACCAAACCGCTGCCAGGATTTGCGATTGAAATACCATTTGGCTATTCTCTTCATGCTACTCCTCCTTAAGAAACACCTGCCTTAGATGGTCGCCCACCAGCCATGTAGACGGACTCTGAGTTCTCAAATTCGCCTGGCTGGCCTTAATGTGCGAGGGTGTTTAGTGTCACCCTGAGCGTCAGCGAAGGGTCTCTGGATTCTTCGCTTCGCTCAGAATGACAGAGGGAGTTACTAAACACTCTCATGTGTCATCTCTGACAGAAATTGACCCTCAAATCATTATTAGAGATTTAACTACCTTCACTTCTATCTAGCGAGGGCTTCGAAGGGTACATGGCATCCTGGGTATTATAAGTTACCTATCTTTTTACGGCGTTAATAAAATCGTCTAGGCTTATGGCAGGCACGGTTAGAATTTCGAGAGTGCCTCTGGCACCCAACTCCACTGTCATCTTAGCTACAGTCTCATTACTCGGAGCCTCAATAATGTTTAAGAAGTCGTAAGGGCCCATAAGAACATACTGTGCAAGCACTTTCACCCCCATAGCTTCGACTTCCTTATTGACCTCTCTTATCCTCTCCGGGTTCTCTCTTATAGTCTTTCTACCTTCATCGGTCAGGTTGGTCAGCATTACATAGATACCCATTATCCTACCTCCTTTTGCGGAATATGTTTGAGCCCTGCACTCTTCATAAACCACCCACACCTGGACGACTTCTGCACGCTTATTAACACGATCCTGAGCACACGCTTGTGGAATTTGTAAAGGGGACGACACAGAACTCGTCCCCTAGAGTTGCTAAAATACTTTCAAGACCCCCTTAGGCGTTGATTATAAGGATACCGAAAATAATCAGGATTACCCCTAAAATGCCTAGTACTAGACCTCCTAGCAAGGCGCCAAGCTTCAAATTAAGAAAAACCCTGTCCGTTATGCTACGCATTAGTGCCTGCACCATGGGGATGAGAGAACCTAAACCAAAATCAGGAAACGGGCTCGCATCATCCCGTCGATCAACTTCTTCCACCAACGCCTCTCTAACAGGAGGGCTATAGAGAGACCTGTGCCTCCAACTACGAGAAAAGCCCCTAAAATCACTATCAGTGTGCCGACGAGATCAACCACTCCCACTCTCCTTACCTCCTTTTTATTTCGCCAAAAATTAAAGCCAGCCGCCGCCTCCTAGGATCCTTTTCGTATCTGTTATAGACTCTCACCCTCCCAGAGGTGAGGGCACAACTATCCAATTCATCGAGGATTTCCCTTTTCAACTCGCAATAAGGCGATCCTCGTCCCTCATTGCTCTTGGCGCTCATAATATGCCCATTGCACCTGGCTGTCAAGCCCGCCAGAACCTCACAGGCAGCCCCTCTGGTCTAAACACCATAGAAACTTGCCTAGATTGTTGCCATAGTATTCGACCATCGTAAGCCTTTTACGTGATACGGCAGTCAAGGATAAATCTCGAGGTTGTTTAAGAATGTAGCGCGAGGCTTTAGCCTCGCTACGAAAAGGCGACCCTAAAGGGTCGCGCTACATTGAAGGTAGGTGCAAGAGGCAAGGTTGCTAAACAATCTCAATCTCCGAAGCAGATGGTCAGAATGGTGCTCTGAGGATGGATTTCGAGGTGATCTGGGTATCTTCGTATCTATGATGGGCAATGGAGGATGTGAACCTCCGACCTTCTGTATGCAAATTAGAGGCTGGGGATGCCAATCAGTTCGCCCAGATATGTGCTGCCTAACCTGCTTCTGGACAAACCTGGTAGTTCTTTATTTCCTCAAGATATAGGTCCAGAAACTCTTCAGCCTTTTCCTTAGAGAAATGGGACGTTTTATAACTGAGGCAGATATTTAAGTGGCTATTGTAGTTACCTATGCATAGGCTCATCCCCATGAAGTCAAAAACTTGCGCCACGGGAGTAATATCTATTATCTTGAAGCTATCTCCTTTAATCTCTTTTTGCCTGGTACCCCATGGTCTGATCACGCCCAAACTGGTAAGCAAAACGGTATCGCCATGTAGAGGAAACAGGATAAACTTGAGTGCAGCCCTCATGATTGCTAAGGGAAGACGGGAGAGAAAGTGAGCGAAATAAACGATGGAAAAAGCGTCCCCTCCCCGCATGACGGCTAGCCCATTGTGGTTGATTGTAGATGCAGTTCTCGTTACCACCTTCCTCAATAGCCTTGCAGGATCAGCCCTATCTTCAGGAACAGATGATAACGAAAGGAAGGATATTTGGTTCGAAGCGATATGCTGAAGCTCCTTAGGGCCAATATTTATTGGAACCATTATGCTTATCTTCTTGCTCTCTTTTCCATGCAGCCTGTTCCACTTCTCTATAGTTCTGAAGCATGCCGCTGTAAGGATATCATTCATGGTACCCTTAACTGATCTTGACTTGGACTTTATTTCTTGCAACTCTGCGGGATTTATCTTTCCAGAGCAAAAGTGGATTTCTTCCGACTGTTCGAATTTATCATGGAAGATTCTTGACGGATGAGAAAAAGGGTGTATGAGAAAATAATAGAAGAGGTAGGAGAGCATTTTCCAATAGAACCGCTCTACCTTGGGCCTTTCATAGCGTGCCAGCTCCATCAACTCATCCCCTCTATGGTATATGCGTATATCTTCGGGTAACAGATATCTATCAAGAGTCTTTTTGTTGTATCTTGAGAGGACCTCGTTTACGAAATGGATAGCACGAATTGCATCTGTTGCGAAGTGATGGAAGGTGAAAATCAACGAAGATTCAGCCGCTCTTTTTTTCAGTAGAAGGACCCTGAAAGGGAATTCCTTTTCTACATCCAGGGGCCGGTTTATCCACTCAGAAAGACATCTTTCATATTCGGTGTCAATCTCCACATCGCTTAAATCCTTCACACGTTGAAGATCGACCAGATCGCGGACCTCTAGGATTTTCCTGTCAGAGGCGTCCTGTATTTGACGAAAATGCCTGAAATGATCGGGGCGAACAATCGTCCTCAGTGTGGGATGGAAACGTAATACAGACAAAAGCGCTTGATTCAGCTTGTTGGCGTCTATTTCACCTTCAATAGATAGTATCCCATGATAGGTCATGCGTTGATTTGCATTCTCAAAAGCCAATAGTGACTTGTCCACGCAATTCAGGGATATTATTCCGTTGCCCTTTTTCATTTCGTCTTAACAATCCAAGGATGCTGAGGCACCCATATTCTTAAGCTCTACCAGTAAGCTCCCCCATGTATAACATTTTCTCTAGAGCTGTACCCCATTTGCGACATATTGCTTAGACACCCCATCCTTCCGAGTCTGCCGATCCAAAAGGCTTGAGGGGTCCCCAGTTTTTGCCAAGCCACCCACCACCCTTCAAAGGAAAATCTCCTTGAGTCAATTTTGTGTAGTCATGTCACTACCGGCAGCAAGGGAAGAATGAGGATAGAAGATAGCAATACCTACGAGAATCGCCTCCTACTCATGTGTCACCCCCCTTCGATGAGTAGATTCGCCTTTAACCTGCTTGAAACTGGTTATGAGAACGCTTGATGAGGATGCGTTTCCTACCAGTCAGTAGCTTCCGACCATACCACAACTTTCCGCATATGTCAAATTTTGGGCGGCTTGCCCTCGATTTCCCAGAACTGTGCTTCAAAAGCCGATCAGAGCTAATCACAGCAAGTCAGAGGACACTCGTAGCAACGGATTTTTGGCGAGGTAACCCCAGCCAGGAGGATTTGGAGAGCAGACTTCAATGGACAGAAATTGCTTGCCTGAGCTAGTCGAAGAGCAGTTGGCAGGGCACAGTGGAGCCAGGTAGGTTATCTACCAATGAGGGTGAAGGGCAACCTCAACAACTTCAAAGCCAGCCTCAAGACCAATGATACTAGCGTGAAGAGCAGCCTCAAGGCCAAGATAACTAGAGAGACGATAAACCCCAAGATTGCTGCTACAAGAGCTACTAAGCAGCCTGCTACACAACCCATGGCACTCTGCTCCAAAGTGAGATGCCCAATTCTATCCTGGACAGGCCTCTCCTTCAACCTTTCATCACCACCTCAGCACATGAACCAGGAATCTAACCCAAGAACCATAGTCATAAAGGTAGGGACATTCTGAGTGAGAATTGCCCTCTATGTCTAAACCAAGACCTGACTCACTCCTCAGAACCTGCCCTACACCACCGCCCTACAAAGCCTAAGGCTATCCTCAAGCTTCGCTGCGTGTGTATCTTCCAACAATCCTGAATTCACATCCAAGCTGATTGTGCTATAATGTCGGCAAGGACTCTTCCAGAAGAACCCAGTCACGCGAATTGGCATAGGAGCAGTTAATGAAGGCTAAGAGCCAAGTTTATAGAGATTTGCAGAAACATTTGGACAAACTGCCAATTGGTTACCCTCCGACAGAATCAGGTGTTGAGATTCGCATATTGAAACACCTCTTCACACCAGAAGAGGCGAGGATAGCAACAAACCTTTCTATGGTGCCGGAACCGTTAGGCCTTATCTACGAGCGTATGAAAAAAACCGGAATGTCTATCGAAGAATTAGAGCAAGTACTGAACCGTATGGTCCACAAAGGGACCATTTTGACAAACACTAAGGACAATGAGAGGTACTACCGGAATGCAATGCTTGCTGTAGGGATGTTCGAATTGCAGGTAGAACGGCTCACCAAAGATTTTACGGAAGATTTGCTGCAATATCTCGATGAAGCGTTTGCCAAGGAATTGTATCGGACAAAGATTCCTCAATTGCGCACCATCCCAATAGAGAAAAGCATTTCCCCTGAACGTCACGTGAGCATCTACGACGATGTGAGACAAATCGTCGAAAGCATCGACGGTCAAATTGCAGTGGCTAATTGCGTCTGCCGGCAAGCCAAGGATGTTATTGGGGAAAGCTGCACCCACACTGACCTTCGTGAAACATGTCTAGTATTTCGTGGCGTGGCCAAACATCACCTCGATTTGGGACTTGCCCGCCCTATCACCAAAGAAGAAACCTTTGCCATTCTGGAGAAAGCTGAAGAAGCTGGTCTAGTTCTCCAGCCAGAAAACACACAGCGGCCGAGCTTCATTTGCTGCTGCTGCGGTGATTGCTGTGCAATTTTGACCACAGTGAAAAAATTCCCTCGTCCAGCAGACTTATACGCAACCAATTATTATGCGCAAGTGGACCCTGAGTCATGCATGCGTTGTGGAACCTGTGTTGACCGGTGCCAGCTGGAAGCTGTCGCCACGATCGATGGCGTTTCCATAATAACCCGTGAGCGTTGCATTGGCTGCGGGATTTGCGTTGCAAATTGCCCATCGAATGCCATTCAACTGAAGAAAGAAAAGGAGGAATCACTGCCCCCGGAGAATACCAAAGCCCTATACATGAATATCATGTCAAAAAGGGCTGCACTACCCCTCCGCATAGATGACAGCAGCCCAGCCAAGCGGATTTTGGGGGAATCTAATCTAAGTTGAGACAGCGGGGTAGTTTTTCGTCCTGGGGCTAAAGAAGAAGCAGGCTAGTGCAGTCAACCAGTCGCTGGATTCACGGTTGGCACAAATCTAGCTACGGAAGCTGCCAAGCGGGGGAAGGAGGTGTAAACCCCGTACCTAGCCTGCTTGTCCTGTGCGTGATTTATATCTGCTTTAAAGTCTCCACAGTCTGGCCATAAGTTTAGGTGGAAGGCCCAGCTCACCCCACCTGCGATTATGACAGCCTCTTTCTGCTAGTCCACCTTCCACTTCTGCAATAAATTAGTCGCTAGACAGTGAAGAATCCCTCGCTCTTGGGGCATTTCTTGTCATAGTTTCTGAGACGAGGGATTCTTGCCCTCCAAGCGACTAAGCCTATAAGCAAAGGGTTGAGATATATCAACTATGTCTTCACGAGCACAAGGAGAGTTCGAATGGTAGGCACTTGCCCTCCTCATCACTGGGTCATCGGTATGCAAGCCAATCACGGAATGTTTCCCGCTCGTTGCAAGAAATGTGGCGCAAGAAGAACTTACCCTGCTGGCGATGGGGCCGACTTGGAAAAGGTTATGACCGTCGGTGTCAGCAAGAAGACACTCATCAGGTTAAAGTCAGGCAAAAAGAGTAAAAGGGAACGACCTGGCCGCCCGGCAAAATGGGAGTCGATTGCCACGCTATGGGAGACCAAGTAGGCGGGTTTGGCCTCAATCCTCTTTGTCTAATCCAACAACCCCCTTCCTGAAAGTTACTCCGCAATTCCACCTGACCTTTGGCCACCGGTATCAGACAACCTGAGGCTGTTTGAAAATGTAGTGCTCCGATAAATCGGAGCGCTACGAAATTTTGGGGTGAAGTCACCTGAGGCGCCCAAAATACCTGAAACTGAGGCTGAAAA
>CAYWDP010000011.1:0-6191 GCA_964457045.1 uncultured Dehalococcoidia bacterium | reverse complement strand
GGCAGTCTTGAATTTGCATCCAGGCTCGGTGTAGTATAATTCAGTGGGGTAAACCACTATGAATTACGGCGTAGGGCAATGCGGAGTCCTCACCACATAGGTGCTGCGATAGCAAGCGAGACTACAGGAGAATGGGAGGTTCTATGAGGAAAATAGTAGACGGGAAGATTTACGATACGGCAAATGCTGAGAAAATAGCGGATAGGCGCACTGGCTATGGGCGGGGCGATTTTAACTGGTGTGAAGAGACCCTCTATCGCACTAAGAAAGGCAACTGGTTTCTGGCCGGTCAGGGCGGGGCGCTGACCAGATATGCCCAGAATGCTGATGTCTACGAGACCAGCAGCTTTGATATCATCCCGCTTACCCAAAAAGAGGCCATAGAGTGGCTCAAGGAGCACGCCCAGGACAAGCTCGAGAGGTATTTCCCCGATCTCTTCACTGAAGCTTAGCTCAGGCAGGATATCGTATAAAGTAGCCCAGCCAGGCGGATTTAAAGAGGAGGTAGATGAGTATGGTCAAAGTGATGGTGCTAGTGAAGAGAAAGCCAGGTCTCTCGCGAGAGGAGTTTTCCAGACGCTATGAAGAGGTGCATGTGCCACTGGTGTTGAGTCATCTCCGGACGAAGAAATACGTGCGGAACTACACTATCGCTTCGCCTGGCACAGAGGAACTAGATTTCGACTGTATCACCGAGGTTTGGTTTGCCAACAAGGAAGAGTTGAAAGCCGCCTCCAATTTCTACGAATCAGATGTTGGCGAGGTTATACGCAACGACGAGGACAGGTTCATAGATAGGAGCAAGATGCTATCATTCCTGGTTGAAGAGAAGGTCTCAAGTTAACCGGAAGGCTCAGTTTGGGACAGGCTCAACATCAGGAGTAGCCCAGCCGGGCTGATTTAGGGGACTATGCCACGAAGGGGAGAATACCTCCCCTTCTATGGTTCAGAGAATAGGGAGTGAAAGTCGCCGTCGAAATCTTTCAAGAAGATGTACATATCTAGAACATCGTCAAAGTCTATTGGTGCAGAAAGCTTGCCACCCTCTGCTACAGTTGGCTCAATAACCACCTGAGTAGGTTGACCTATCCCAACACCCACGACTGCCGAGCGTTTCCTCTTGCACACGGAGCAATAGATGGAAAGGAACCACCAACCATTTCGGTGCCCCATGACACTGATATTGGCTGGTTCATAGTGTTGACCACAAAGCTCACATTCCACACTGGAAAACGCTTTGCAGAGCACCTTCTCAATGAGCCTGTTATCCACCGTTTGACCTACAGCCCCTTCGTTTCAAGGTTTGCCTTTGGCACGTGGTTCGACACCTGCTGATGCACCTTGATTATGCCAAAGGTCACCAGCGCTGCAAGTAGCTTTCGTATCACTTTGCATATGACTCTCGTATCATGTTTCCGGAGGACGTTTCCCACTAGTTTCCCATGGCACGCAGGGGCGTGAAACTCGCGGTCTTAGATACTCTGAATGGTAGCCAGGCAAGGTGGATTTGGGTAAGAGTGACCTCACATATAGACAGAAAGGGTAGCCACCTGTTCTGACAGCCTCTCCATAAGAGGGAGGCACAACTCACCCGGCCTGTGATTATGACAGCCTCTTTCGATTACCTAGATACAATACACCCCAGTCAATCCCCTTTGAAATCACTGTCTAGTGACTTGGTGATTATGGCAGTCTGAAGTGGCTTGTGGTTGAGTTGGCATGCCGTTAGCATGGAAAGGGATAACCCAGTCAGGCGGCTGGGCAGTCATCGGATAATCCTGATGCCTTTCTTTTGTCCACAGATTATGGCTCGAGCTTATTCGACTTGCTTGAACATTCCTTCAGGTGCTCCGCAAACAGGGCATTTCTCAGGAGCCTCCCCCCCTACCGTATTGCCACAATACTCGCAAACATAGAAGGGCTTCTCCTCCATGGCGTGGCCTTCTTCGAGCATACTGAGGGCAACCTGGAATAAGCCATGGTGAATTTCTTCCACCTTGCTTGCCATGCTGAAACTATGCCTTGCTCTCTTCTTAGCTTCGATCTCGGCCTGCCTAATAAAACTGGGATACATCTCAGTGAACTCGTGATTTTCATCCGCAATTGCTGCCAGTAGATTTTCCCTGGTTGACTTGATTCCCTGCATAACCTGGAGATGGTTTCGGCCGTGAACGGTCTCAGCCTCTGCTACAGCACGAAACAATCGTGCTATCTGTCTATGCCCCTCCTTGTCCGCCTTCTCGGCGAAGAACAGATACTTCCGACTGGCTTGGCTTTCCCCGATGAATGAAAATTCTAGATTCTCCTTAGTCCTAGCCATTCTCTTCCCCCCTGTAATCACTTTCTAGTGCCTTCTTACTTCTTGCAATCTGAACTAGGTTGCACCTAATATGATAGGTTGTCAAGATGGACAGGAATAGTCCAGCCAGGCGAATTTGGAGGGGATAATGAAAGCGAGGATTGAAAATGACTAGCGATGAATCAGCTTAGTCAGCTAGAATCATCTCCTCTAGCAAGCGCTTTGACTCCTGTAGCACTTCCTCCTTTGAGCCTCGCCCTCTCCACATTTTCTCCGGCCAGTAAAACACCAACCACTTCCTACGAATGCCTTTGAGAGCCACCAGAACAGACTCACCTGTTTTGGGGTCTTGTGAAATGTCTATCATGCCCGTGTTTCTCAGCCCGTGCCTCCATCCCCAGCGCCTCCATCGCCATGGGATAGCCGCTGTTTCCTCAAGCTGCATGCGATTTCCCTCCTTTAGCCACGATTTCTTGTTTCCTCACTTACTCTACCTATATAGACGCTCCAATGCAACACAAAGTTCCAGCACAGAAACCCTGGTAGCCTAGTGGACTTGCAGAGAACATCATTTAGCTGTTTGCTATACCCTTCTCTGCAATACCCAAATCCCTACCAAAAACTCCCCTACACTATCGCCCCATAACGCCTCAAGCTATCCTCAGACTTTGCGCTGCTGTAGTGCGCCACCAAGCTTAGATTTGTATGTAAGCTGAGTTTGGTCCGGCATATTGCCTTACGGTATTGACAAGCCATAGCCCAGGTTATAGAGTTAGCTTGTCCGCATATCCTGCCAGAACAGCGTTTTGCGGCTACTATACAAGGTCGGAGCTCGCTGAGAGGCAAATATCAAAACAAGAGGAGGTGAAAAGCATGCTGACTTTTGCTGTGAATATGAAGCACTCACCTGAGTCGTGCCCCATGTTCAACGATGCAGTTCGGAAAAAGTTTAGGGAAGTGGTTGACAAAAGAGAAGAGGTTGCTGAGAAACATAAAGTCAAGGTTTTGAGTGCATGCACTACGGTGCTGGACCATTTAGTCTTTTATGTAGTCGAGGCACCTTCCCAGCTCGCTGTGGAGGACTACTTCAGGGACATAGGTTTTGCTTTCTGGAATAACGTGGAAATACGACAGGTCCGGTTGGTCGAAGATGTGCTAAAAAGACTCTAGGACATGCCCAGCCAGGCGGGTTTGGAGAGCAACAAAAGGAGGTAGCCAATGCCAATATACGAATACCTTTGTACTAAGTGTAGGACGGAGTTCGAGCTGAGGCGTTCCTTTAGCGAGGTTGACAAGCCTGCTCGGTGCCCGAAGTGCAATTCAAAGGCCCAGAAACTGGTGTCTGGCTTCGCTTCCAAGACAGGGAGCTCGATACAACCCCCAGGAAAACCCTTCAGGAAGGCGGTAGCTGAAAAGGCTCCGAGAAGCCAGCCGAGGGCCGTCAAGGCTACAAAGAGACAGAGCAAGAGGTAAGAAGCTACAATAGCTGAGCTTAAGCCATCTCAGCCAAGAGGTGCCTGGGAGAATTTCATACTGTCGCTGAACGTAACTGACCGAGTATACCTCTGCACCATCTCCAGAGACTCCCACCTGCCTGCGACCTGATTAGAGGAAATGACTCAAGTTATCGCCGTAGAACCTGACGGTCTTCGGGGGTTTGCCTTCGCATCGGCAGCTTAGGATATAACCGTGGACAAGTGCTTTGAGGCTGGTAACAGAGACTAATTCTGGTGAAGTTAGGCGATCTAGAAATTACTTTTCATGCCTTTCGGCACGGATTTAGCTTCTATGGTGGGCGATGGAGGATTTGAACCTCCGACCTTCTGTGTGTAAAACAGACGCTCTTAACCCCTGAGCTAATCGCCCACTGGCACGCCTGGCGGGTCTCGAACCCACGACCTTAGCCTCCGCAGGGCTACGCTCTATCCTACTGAGCTACAGGCGCTCTGGTGCCGAAGGTGGGATTTGAACCCACATGCCCTTGCGGACACTACGCCCTGAACGTAGCGCGTCTGCCATTCCGCCACTTCGGCTGTCTTCCTTTTAGATTAACCCCTTTAATTAAAGTTAAGATTGCGGCGACATGACACCGATTCGCCTAGGTCATGTCACCCTCTTCGATTGTCAATACATTGATAATCAATTTTACCTCATCCAAAAATGCTGGTCAATCGACCTGGGCGAACCTTTTCTGATCGATATCAGGCCTCGCTTTCTGTGGTATACTGAGAAGGCGATTCACCGGCAATAGTAAACGCTCCGACATGAAGGAAAAGCCAAGCGAGCTAGCCCCGGGAATCTACATGCTGGAGATTCCCTTCCCATCAGGGTGGATGCCACCGGATGCCCCACCGGCAACCCTGAGCTACCTTGTGGAAGAGGAGAGAGGATGGCTGATGGTGGACAGTGGCTTCAACCACGATACTTGCTTTGACTCCCTCTGCCAGCAACTAGCTGCCCTGGGCATCTCCTTCAAAGACATCCGATGGCTGCTGATTACCCATTTCCATCCCGATCACTTCGGGCTGGCGGGACGGATCAGGGCAGCTTCGGGCACCAAGGTGATGATGCACCAGGAAGACTGGAACCTGGCCCGGTTCATAGTTGAATCGCCCGAAGAGTGGTCCATAGACCAGATTGCCCAGTGGCTCAGGTCTCTTGGTGTGCCGCCATCAGAGCTGGTAGGATACCGACAAGTGGTGACCTTTGGTAAGATGCTCTTTCCCAAAAACCTGGAGCCCGATATACTGCTCCAGGGTGAGGAGGAACGGCTGGGGGAGAGGGGGCATCTGCGGGCTATTCTAACCCCGGGTCATACTCCAGGTCACCTATGCCTCTACGACGAGAAGAACAAGTTCCTCTTTGCCGGCGACCATGTCCTTAGCGGAATTACCCCCCACATTGCTCCCATTGACCTCGCAGGGCATAATCAGCTCGACCAGTATTTGAAGTCTCTGCGCAAGTTACAGCGCCTGGAAGTGGAACTGGTCCTCCCGGCCCATGAGAGGCCCTTTGCTCACCTGAGCCAGCGGGTGGACGAGCTTCTGGAACACCACAGGCAGCGTTTGGAGCAGGTGTTGGCTGCGGTACGTCATCACCCTTTGAGCCCCTTGGAGATAGCCTCTCAAGTAGAATGGATGGCGGGGCTATGGGAACAGATGGATGCTATGAATCGGCTTTTGGCCATACAGGAGACGCTGGCCCACCTTCACCTTCTTCAGGAGGATGGCCGCGTGAGGATGGTAGAGAGGGATGGCTTAACTCTGTACAAACTTGGGAATGAGAGGTGATGGAGTTCTAGAACGGAACCACCAGAGGATGTTTAGCCACGGCAGGGTACTTTCGTGTCATTGCGAGGGGCAAAGCCCCGAAGCAATCTGGCAGGGGTAGAGGTGAGATTGCTTCGCCTTCGGCTCGCAATGACAAATAGTGCTCCGATTTATCAGAGCTTTAGGCGGGTCTCCCAGCCCCCTCACAGGCATCCAGTCAGGCAGGCTTTGCAGCGCCAAGCTTCCCCCTTATAGTATAATGTCGTAGATGATGGCAAAGCACCTAGTCGTGAGCACCCGGGGTATGGCGATGGCATTAGAAGAAGGCAGCACGATTCTCGCTCCTCTGCACTACGCATCCTTACCGAGAAGAGTTGCCGCCGCCATCGTTGATGTGTGCCTGATAGTACTGGCTAGCACCATACTAGTGCTTGGTCCTTGGGCGCTATTTGTCGGGCAATTCATCGTGCCGCACTCGATAGTCGATTGGATCGGAGAAGCCCTCCAGGGTCCTGGCCCGAAGGACTTTGGCTGGGAAATCGGTGCTCAATACTACGCGGGGATGCTCTTGTTATGGCTGCTCCTAACGCCGCTCGTCTTCTGCTTGTACGGTGCCCTGCGCG
>CAYWDP010000010.1:0-28588 GCA_964457045.1 uncultured Dehalococcoidia bacterium | reverse complement strand
GGCTTAAAATCATGAAAGGTGGGAGCATTCTAGTGAAAACTGGGTAATTGCAAGCTGCCTCCACTCTTGCAAGGGCTTACCAGCAGGGCTACTGGGAATGTGCTAAAGATGCTGGAAAGAGGCATCTCTTTTGTTTCTGGGGAAATATTGATGGTCTCCCCGGTAAAAACCTGAAGCCAGCCCCCCGGGGCGTCTTTAGGAAGGAGCAAGGCATCCTGTCTCCACACCTGTTCTCCAGGGGGGAGTGTATCAACCTCGACCAGTCTAGTCAGAAATCGAGGGATGGCTACCAGAACCCACCTCTTTCCACGGTGCTGCGCAAAGGCACATATATGGTCCTGCCTCTGGCCTCGGCTTTGAAGTGGGATGTAGCGCCCTTTGAAGAAAAGGTCTTGGTGCACTCTGCGTGCGCTCAATGCCTTATAGATAACATAGAGCTTGACCCGACCATCTTCCCAGGAGCTCAAGAGCTCACGGATCAGGGACGTTCGTCCCTGTGCTTCTCGCCTTATGAGGTCATCCAAGAAACTCATCCGTTTTCCAAAGTCCACCGGACGCCGGTTGTCGGGGTCCACCAAGCTGAGGTTCCAAAGCTCTGCCCCTTGGTAGAAGTCCGGCACCCCAGGAGAGGCGACCTTGAGCAAGACCTGTGACAGACTATTGAGGGCGCCGTAGTAGGCCACCCTCCTTTGAAACAGCAAGAAATCCCGAAGAAACTTGTTTTGGTCAGAGTTTTCCAGAATAGAATCAACGAAGGCCAGGAGAGCGTCCTCATATTCCAAGTCAGGCGACAGCCAACTGGTGAAATCCTTGGCCTCCCGGGCTGCCTTAACCAGATAGACCTTGAGCCGCTCCTTGAACTCAGACATCTCTCCTTCTGAAAGGGGCCAGGCACCTATCAAGGTCTGATAGAGATGCACCTCCATATTAGAGTCTGGCACAAGCTGTCTACCTGACTTTCGTTTCTTCGTCCTGTTCCACCGGCTCCACTGAGTTAGACACTTCTCCCAGGCCTCGGGCATCTCTGAGAGCACATTAAGTCTTGCCCGGACGTCCTCGCTACGCTTGGTATCGTGTGTAGAGGTGGCATTTAGAGTGTAGGGCCATCGTGCCTGCCGGATTATGTTGCCACGGTGGAAGGCTTCAATCGACATGTCCCCAGCACCAATATCCCTCCCCACCTCATTCAAAGATATCAGGGGATTGTAGGCATATAGAGCAGTGTCTTCAAGCCCCTTAGCCATTATGGCGCCGGTGAATTGTTGCCATCGCATCACGAAGCGGAGCCAGGCTTTCTTCTGGTCCGGTGCCAGGGAGACCGGAAAGTCTAGAAGAAGGACGCGCTTCAGGAAGCCCAATACACGGGCTGACACAGCAGGCACCTGCTGTTGCACCTCGTCTATGGCGCGTTCTATGTAGACTCGATCCAGAGAAGATACCTTTAGAGTTCGCGTATAGGTTCGGTAGACGGGCAGGCAGGCAGTGACCTCCTTAAGGCCATTGGTCAGTTCCTCTGGCAAGAGGTTGCAGGCGTAGCGGTCTTGCTGAGCTAAACGAGCCAGTTGATGCCCCAGCCTATGAATCTCGCTGGCGAATAGCTCCTCTATGACCTGTCTTTTCTTTCGGTAAACCACATTTCCGAAGGCCAACTTAGACCCGGTCATCTGAGCATAATGAGCTTTCATTTTCTGAAATCCTTTTTCATCCACAAATAGGGCATTTACCCTGTTCAGGAAATCGTAGCCCGTGGTGCCGAGGACTGGCCACTCTGGATACAGGGCTTCGTCGCCAGCTAGAATCTTCTCTACGAGCACGTAAAAGCCTGGAAGCCTGCCAGTTTGTTGTGCTTCCGGAGCAAGGTGATACTGGAGCTGGCGAAGGTATTGCAACGGGTCATATAGGCCGTCAATGTGGTCTATCCGCAAGCCGGTGACCTTGCCCTCCTGGACAAATCGTGACACCAGGGTGTGGGTTGCCTCAAAGGCTCGGGGGTCTTCGATCCTGACACCGATAAGGTCGCTGATATCAAAGAAACGCCGGTAGTTGATCTCTTCACGGGCAGTCTTCCAAAAAGCAAGCCGATATGCTTGCTGCTCCAGTAAACGATCCAAAAGGTCAAAGCTTTTAGGGTCTCCCTTTTTGCCGTTGATCAGGGCGATGTTCTCTAGTAGGAAGGCTCTCACCTTGGGTGAAGCCTTGACTAGGCGCCACAGCTCTTTCCTGATTGATCGATTCTCTTGCTGCCTTTTGGTGATCTTCTCAGGCTCAGTGTCAGTATGACAAGGCAAGCGCTCCACAGCCTCTATGAGCTGTTTCAATTGCTGGAATGCGGGATCGTCAACCCCGAGCATGGCCTTTAGTGAATCCAGATTTTGGCAGAGAACTGGACCGTAGGATTTGATGTCCAGCGGTAACCTTAAGCCACGGTATTTGACAAAAAGACCATCTTTTTTCAGTGTCAGGACAAGTTCCTGGTTTTCCAGCGCCTGAGCGTAGGGACTGCTCAGGATAGGAAGGAGGACTTTGTTTTTGGAAGTGCTTCCGAGAGGATTCCAATCAATGTCAAAGAAAGCTGCATAAGGAGAACTGGGACCGTTTTCCAGGAGATCCATCCACCAGGGATTCTCGGGGCTGGCGGCCATATGATTGGGGACAATGTCCAAGAGAAGACCCATTCCGTGGGTCTGCAGTCCTGTCACCAGCGCTTCAAAGTCGTGTTTAGTGCCCAGCTCGCGGTTGAGGCGAGAAGGGTCCGTCACGTCGTAACCATGCAAGCTTCCCCGCCGGGCCTTTAAGATCGGGGAGGCGTAAAGGTCAGAGATGCCCAGCCGATGCAGGTAAGGCACCAATCTCCGGGCATCCTCAAAGCGGAATCCTCGGTTGAACTGGAGTCTATAGGTGGCAATGGGTACTCGCAATCTGACCATCTACGCCACATGCACTGATAACTGTTCTCCCAAGGAAGTGAACTCGGCGACCCATTTCCTGGCTGCTTTGTCACCTTGTTGAGCCTTTTTCTGAAACTCAGGGTAGATGATTCGCAGCATGTCATAGTATAGGTTCTGCACTTTCCAAAGATCCACTTCAAAGGGCAGGGATCGGGCTAGCCCCACCACACTCACCAGCTCTTGCAGAAGAGAGAGGTCCTGCGAATTAGACACAGACTCGCCCATCCTCTCCTCCAAGGTCTGCTGGAACAGATAGCCCAGGCCTACCGTATCAAGGTCGACGTTCCACTGTTTGGCCTCATCCAGAAGATTATTGATCCGTTCCAATTCCAGGGGAGCACTACTAAGTGCCCTGCTCAGGTCAATGTTAAGGATGAACTCAGCGGCTGATTGAAAGGCTTTGGGAAGCGGATTTCCCAGGTCTGTCAGAAAGCGCATCAGTGGGTAATGAAGCGTGTAGACCTGACGGTAAGCTGCTTCGACCTCAGCCAAGGTGGACTCTAGTAGGCGATCCAAGATCTTGCGCTGCTCATCGCGGAAAAGGTACCTCAGGGAGTAGGTTGAGGTGCCAAAGTGCTTGTCTAGTTGTCGGATGACCTCGGGGAATTCTGCTTTGGAGAAGGCTTGCGTTACTTCTTGAACCATAAGCTGGTATGCCTTCCCCCCCCGGTATTCCCGGACACCAGCATTCAAATTATGGTCGCCAAAATGGAGCACCCCAAAGCTCAGTGTGGACGACTCCTGGGTGACCTCGGAAGCGACCTTACACCATCCCACCGCTAGCTTAGCCCTACCGGCCTCAGAGCTCCGATAGTCTTGTAGGTCTATGTTGTAGCAGTAAATCTTGGCCTGCTCGCCATATTCCTCAAAGAGGGAGCTAATGGCATAGTGGGCAGCTACTTTTGTCAGATCCACCATAGCTGGCTTGACGAATTTCTTATAGATGCGGCGGCCGTCACCGTGCTGAGGGATGTTACTCTTGGCCCGTTCAAGGATCTCCAGGAAGTGAGGCTCAACGGAATCACCGAAGAGTTCTTCTGCCAACTGGATAGCCCGCGCGGCATGCTGGATAACCTGCACTGTTTCAATCCCGGAGAGTTCGTCAAAGAACCAGGCGCAACTGCTGAACATAAGCATGGCATGGCGCTGAAGCTCCAGAAATTTGAGTACTGTAGTTCTCTCTCCCTCATCCAGTTCGCGAAGGGCATGTTGGCTTAAGAATCGCTGGATGTTCTCCGGTGAGCGGTTGAGAATTATTTCGATGTAGTCATTCCTCGCCCCCCAGGGGTCTTTTAAGAACTGGCGTCCCCTCTCCTCGTATTTCGGAGCCAGGGTATCCCGAAGCCAGTCCAAGGCTTCTCTCAGCGGGGCTCGCCAGGCCTGATTCCATCCCGGATGACCACCGCTGTTGCACCCGCAGTCGCTTCGCCAGCGTTCCACCCCATGGACACAGCTCCAGGAGGTATTCTCGACAATCTCTACCTCGTGGGTGGGCCGGTGTTTCTCCAGGTACTCGCCGTAATTGGTGATTTGAGCCAGACCATTGGACTCAATATGGTGTAGGGCATAGGCTAGTGCCATGTCCCCGAATCGGTGATGGTGTCCATAGGTCTCACCATCGGTGGCGATGTGAACCAGCTGGGGCCGGGCGCGGGCCTCGGAAAAGGCATCAATGAGCCGCTGGGCCACCTGTTCCCCCCTGCTCAAAAGCCCCTCAAAGGCCACGGCATGCGCAATGGGGTCATTGTAAAAGAAAAGGACGATGCTTCGACCCGAAGGTAGGCGAAGGGTATAGGCCATAGTGGGGTCAATTTTCCCCCCGCTGGCATCTCGCCAGTCCTTTTTCCCTATTGGACGCACTCGTCGGGCTTGGCGCGGAGCCAGAATAGTGAATTTGATACCCAGTTCCGCTAAGACCTCCAAGGTCTCCAGGTTCACCGCTGTCTCCGGAAGCCACATTCCCTCTGGTTTGCGTCCAAAGCGATGCTTAAAGTCCCGTATCCCCCACAACACCTGGGTATATTTGTCCTGGTGGTTGGCCAAGGGCATGATCATATGGTTATAGGCCTGGGCCAAGGCTGACCCATGCCCTGAGAAGGTCTTTTGACTTTCTCGGTCAGTCTCAATGACGACATTGTAGATATCTGGAACATTCCGTTCCATCCAGGCAAGGAGTGTGGGACCAAAGTTGAAGCTCATTTTGGCGTAATTGTTGACGATCTCTGTGATCCGACCCTCTCCATCCAAAATACGAGAGGCCATATTGGGTGCATAGCACTCGGCGGTGATCCGCTCGTTCCAGTCGTGATGCGGATAGGCCGAGTCCTGTAGCTCGATAGCCTCTAGCCACGGGTTCTCCCGAGGTGGCTGATAAAAATGGCCATGAATACAGATATACCGATCCATAGCTTTAAGACTCCTTTCTATGGATAAAAAGTGCCCATGTGTATGGAGATAGCCTCAGCTCTACTTCGCCTTCTGAAGCAAGCACTGTGGGTACATGGCTTCCCTGGCCACCCCACTGTTCCTCTGCCGAGTCCAGCAGCTTTTGCCAATGACCCACTGGCATAGGAAGGACAACGGACGCTGGGATACTACCAAAGTGGAACACTGCTACTATCTCCTCCCTGTCGCTCCAGCGCCGCAGGAGCAGCACCCTAGCTTGCTCATATTCCAGAACCTCCAGAGAGTCCTTGCTCGGATTGGCCAACGACGGGATCTCCCTGCGCAGCCGAATTAATTGCTTGTAAAACTCTAACAAGACTCGGTGGTGCCCCTCTTGGCGCAGATTATGGTTAAGTTTGGCCTGCAAGAAGGTGAGCTCATCTTGAGGATCGGGCGGTTCGCCCTGCCATTGGAAGGCAGCAAACTCATCACGGCGTCCACACCGCACCGCCTTGATAAGGGCCGGGTCTGAGTGACTGACAAAATATTGAAAGGGCGCTGTCTCGCCATATTCATCGCCCATAAAGAAAAGAGGAATGAAGGGCGAGAGCAGGACGACACCAGCAGCCAGTTTTAGTTCCTCAAAGGAGACCAACTGGCTAAGGCGATCGCCTAGCATACGGTTGCCCACTTGATCGTGGTTTTGTGCAAAGACCACCAAGCGTTGGGCTGGAATGTCTCTCGACGAGACGCCGTGCCGGTGCCGGCGATACGAGGAATAGTCTCCCGAATAGACGAACCCTTCGCGAAAGGCCTTGCCGAGCTGGTTCAGGCGGCCAAAGTCCTGGTAGTATCCTGTCTGCTCCCCTGTTAGGAGCGTATGGAGGCAGTGGTGGAAATCATCATTCCACTGGGCATCCAAACCATAACCCCCTAGCTCAGGTGAACGGACAAGACGTGGGTCATTGAGATCGCTTTCGCCGATAAGATAGACGCACCGATTTAGCTGCTCTGCTTGATGATGCACAGCGTCGGCAAGCTCCTCCAGAAACGGCCGCGGCGAGATATCCAAGATAGCATGGAGCGCATCAAGGCGGAGGGCATCAATGTGAAACTCAGTGATCCAGTATAAAGCGTTTTCGATGAAAAAACGGCGAACCTCATCACTGTCGGGACCGTCAAAATTGAGTGCCAACCCCCAGGGGGTGCGGTAGCGGTCAGTGAAATATGGCCCGAAGTCCCCCAGGCAATTCCCTTCCGGGCCCAGGTGGTTGTAGACCACATCCAGAACAATAGCCAGCCCCCTCTGGTGACAAGCGTTCACCAGCCTTTTGAGACCTTGAGGACCTCCGTAGGAATCCTGCACCGCGAAGGGAAAAACGCCGTCGTAACCCCAATTGCGGCTGCCCGGGAACTGGGCAACAGGCATGAGCTCCACGGCCGTAATCCCCAATTCCTTCAATTCATCTAGGTGCGGAATAAGGGCATCAAAAGTGCCTTCTGGGGTAAAGGTGCCCACATGGAGCTCGTAGATGATGTAGTCTTGAAGAGGGAGGCCAAACCAGAAACCATCCTCCCAGGGGAAGTAGGAGTCTACCACTTGCGATGGACGGTGGACACCTTCAGGCTGGGATCGGGACGCTGGGTCAGGGTGCTCCTTCAGATCATCCAGTTTATAAAGGTAGCGGCTCCCCGGCTCCACACCCTCAACAACAGCGCGATGGTAGCCCCGGGCATCCCTCTCTAAAGGCAGGAGCCGCTCTACAGGTGCCACTATATGCACTTCCACCTTGCGAGCAAGGGGTGCCCAAACGTTAAACCGGCAACGCCCCTCGCCGAGATATCTAGCACCCAAGCTGAGCCCCAGGATCATGGCTGGACCTCTGCCTTAGTGCGGAGACACTGCCGCTTCCTTCTGCCTTTTCCCTGCGTCACTATGGTTCTCCGCTGTCTACGAATTCGCTGTATCTCCTCCAGTAGGTCTTGCACCTCTGGTAAAGTAGAAAAAACCTCAAAGGCGTAGCGTGCTTTGTGGCGCCAGTTGGCAAAGTCTTCGCCAGTACCTGGCACGTTTTGAGGCTGCGTTTCCAGCCATAGGTCCTCCAGGTTGACGAGAACTACACGAGATGGGCTGGCACTGAGAAAAGCAAGAGTGGCCCTCAGAACTGTTAGGAGGTCTGCAGGCGATGCATTGAAGAAGCCCTTCTGCTGCAGAAAGCTGATCAGAGCTTCCCTAATCGCTTGGCGTTCCTCCAGTTCCGTTTCAGCGCTATCCCTGTCCAACAGCCCCAGTTTCAGCCGGTCTCCGATGTCGAGCCCTTGCCAAAAACCAGAGAAGGTGGGCATATCATGTGTGTCGATGCTGGCTACAGAATCGGCTGGTACTGCAGTGAGTGCTCGGCCTGGTTCGGCAGCAAGCTCATACTGCACCACATACATCCGATGAACATTATGCCGTTTCAAGGCCAGGTTGATGTATGATGGCACAGTACCCAGATTCTCACCAACGAGCCAGCATCCATGCCTATGGGATTCAAGGCTCAAGATAGCATAGAGTTCCTCTGCTGGGTAGCGCACGTATACCCCCTCGTGGGGCTCGAACCCCCCTGGAATCCAGAAAAGCCGGTGAAACCACATGGCATGATCAATGCGCAGGATGCCTCTGTGCCCAAGATGATGCCGCAGGCAAGCGATGTAATAGCTGTAGCCTTGCTTTCGCAGCCCTTCAGGGTGAAGGGGAGGGAACCCCCACTTTTGTCCCATGGTAAAGACCGCATCTGGTGGCGCGCCTCCCGAGGCATCTATGGCGAATACGGTACGGTAACGCCATACATCGTAGCTATCAGGATGGACTCCTAGTGGTAGGTCAAGGTACAGCCATACGCCTTTCTCATGGGCTTTTTCAAACATGGCCTGAATCTGCTCGTGAATCAGCCATTGCACATAGAGGTGATACTGCTTCGTTTCCTCGTCATAGTCCCCTTCCTTCAGCACACCACCCTGAAGCGGCTGCGGCCATAAGCGCCACGGGGTGCGTTGCCTTTCACCGGCAGCCCGGAACCGGGCGTAGTCCTCCACTAGGGGGTGGGTCTTGGCAAAGCGCCGCAGCGCCTCAAAGCGGTCAGAGGCTTCGAAAAAGCAACTCTGGCACAGCTCTTCCAGTATCCGCCGCTTTAGCGCCATCTGACGGCGGTAATCCACCAGGGGCGAATTGTGCAGGGCCTTGATTTCCTTCTGGAAGGATGGAGAGGCTAGTATCGCCTGGGCTGATGGGCATCTTGGTAGCTCAGGGACTCTGGTTACATCCAGATAGAACTCGTTCCATAGAAGGCGACTCGCTGGAGTATAAGGACTTGGCTCACCTGGGAAACTGGACAGAATGGGTAAAGTACCTACGACACTGCCCCCTTTCCTACTGACCCATGCTATAAGAGCTTCCAGATCTGAGAGGTCACCGCAACCCCAACTCCTGCGGGTATGAAGGGCATATAAGGGAAGGAAGACACCCCAGGCTTGGTTATCCAATTGATCCAGAGGGCTATAGGCCTTAAAGGGTGCTGCAATGATGAGGCTTTCCACAGCCTCTCCAGTCAGCTCCAGGGTGAACCGATGATATCCCCAAGGGAGCCTTTCCGGTAGAGGGAGGCGCTTCAGTATATAGCCTGTCCCCTCTACCTCCGCCTTTTCTAGAATCGGTAAGTCGGCTCCATGCCATTCCCAGCTTTGCCGCTCACCACTCTCTTGTGTCAAGTGACCTATCAAAGAAACCTCACTCATATGGGAGGGAAGCCGTAGCTTCAGCAGCGGTGGTTCGCCATCCCAGGCTACTACGACAGGTTCCAGCCTTTGCTGCCACATGGCCTGTCGCCGTTCCCGCCATGCTGACGGGATATCCCGAACCGTTGCCATGGGTGCCCCCAGCGACCGGAGCACTGCCAGGAGCGCTTCCACAGAGGCCTCACGCCGATGTCCAAACACGTCATAGTAGGCTGTCTGCACGCCGTAGAGACGGGCCAGTTGGCGGAGGAGGCGAGTTTCGGACAAGCTACTCATTCCTCCACCTCCAGCAACATCAAGATTCTGTGAAGGCGTACCTTGGGCCAGTTTGGGCGATCATTGGTCTTGTAGCACATCTGGTAAACGACCTTCTTGACTACGGTCGCCTGTGTTGAGACGTGGTCAAATCTAGTTCGAGCTGCGCTACCTCAATAGTCCCCTATGCCGAGTGTCGGCAGGAATTCCCTTTTGTCCCCACGCTTCAATGCCTTCACGGTCAACTTCGGGTAGCCTGTCAATAGCCGATGTCCGCCTAGAGCAGGCGTCAACCTCCATGCCTGAAATCTGACTCATTGAATATTATAGCAGCGGGAACATAAAAGAGGAAGAAAGGTTGTTTAATAATTGTAGGGAGCGAACTCTGTGTCATTCCCCGCTTTGGGTGGACAGAGACGTCCACCCCTACTGATGCTTATTACACAACAATCTCGAAGACCAGGCGGCAGATTGGTTCTAAATTCTCTCAGAGAGCACCAGACAGGTGATGGTCCTGGCAACGCCAGTAATCGGGTGAATGTGACCCGTTACAAGGCTACCGATGGCATCAAGGTCAGACCCCTCCACCAGTACAATAATGTCATATGGTCCAGTGACCATATCAACATTCTTCACACCAGGCAGCTTCGCCAGTGCCTGAGCTACTTCTCTGGTCGTCCCTGCTCTGGTCTCGATAAGAACATACGCCTTAGTGTTCATTGCGCCTCGCTACGGCACGGGGCTATCTTGTTATGCCCGGACGACGGGCGGCTACAAGGTATGCCCGTTCCACATAGTCCTTCAGCATTCGCCGCGCGCAGAAGATGGGGACAACCGAGCGAATCGCTTCTTTAACCATGAGAATCCAGCCATGGGGCACACCCCTTCGGTCCCGATCATAGTAAAGAGGCACGATTTTTTCCTCGAGAAGATGGTAAAGGGCATCTGCGTCCTCTTCATCCTCCTCTTGTGAGCTAGCTTTTACCAAACCATCACCAATTGCCCAACCGTTGGCCCCGTTGTACCCTTCCTGCCACCAACCGTCGAGGATGCTAAGGTGGGGAACACCATTCAGCGACGCCTTCATGCCACTTGTGCCACAAGCCTCCTGTCGGCGACGCGGGTTGTTCAGCCAGAGATCAACCCCCTGGACAAGATAGCGTGCCATATGCATATCGTAATCCTCGACAAAAGCTATTCGCCCTCGAAACTCACGGTCTGTGGCCAAAGCGTATACCTGGTGAAGAAGATACTTAGATGGAAAATCGGCAGGGTGCGACTTACCGGCGAATATTATCTGGACTGGCCGCCACCGGTCATTGACGATTCGCTTGAGACGTCCCATGTCCCGGAATATCAGCGCTGGACGCTTGTACTCGACAAAGCGGCGGACAAATCCTATGGTCAGTACATCCGGGTTGAGCAGGGCGCCCATGGCTATCACCTGTTGCGGTGTCACCTCGCCTTCAGCCCAGCGTTCCTGGGCACGCTCCAGTATGGCACCCATGAGCTTACGCTTCAACGACTGGCGGACTGCCCACAGTTCATCGTCCGGAACATCCAACACACGCTCCCACAGGCTAGCGTCATCGTGTCTTTTCACCCAGTCCTCGCCGAGATACTTCCCATAGAGGCGACCCAGTTCGGGGGCAATCCATGTGGGCACATGAATCCCGTTGGTCACATAGGAAATAGGTACTTCATGTTCACGGGCTTCTGGCCAGAGCCCGTGCCACATCCTTCTTGCCACTGCACCATGAAGCTGACTCACACCGTTGCGCTGATCGGCCATTCTCAAGGCGAGCGCAGTCATGTTAAAAGCCTGCTCACTGGTGCTATCTAGCTGACCTAGCTTCAGGAATGCCTCCCGTTCCATACCCAGGGTGTCCCAGTAGCCGTCAAGGTACCTCTCTACGAGCTGAACAGGAAAACTATCGTGACCAGCTATGACCGGCGTATGAGTGGTAAAGGCAGTGGTTGCCCTCACCCGCCGGGCAGCCTCAGCAAAAAGCGCACCCTTTTCTACCTCCTCCCTGATGCGTTCTAGCATCATAAAGGCTGTATGGCCTTCGTTGGCGTGCCAGATGACGGGCTCGATGCCCAGCGCTCGCAGAACGCGCACGCCGCCAATCCCCAGAATGATCTCTTGCCCGATGCGCAGTTCCCGGTCAGCAATATAGAGGCGAGCCGATAGCTGTCGATCCTGCAGAGCATTTTCCTCAACATTGGTATCTAACAAATAGATGATTGTGCAGCCCACCCAGACTTGCCACACGCCAATGGACACAGCTCTATTGTCTAACCGAACCTGTACCAGTCCTCTCTGCCCTCGGTCAGAGAGGACTGGTTTGATGGGCGCCTCACCGAAATCCAGTTGCCTGTAGACCTCCACTTGCCAGCCGTCAGAAGAGATATGCTGGTGAAAGTACCCTTGAGGATACATCAGGCCAACGCCGACCAGTGGCAGTCCCAAGTCGCTCGCCCCCTTACAGGTATCACCAGCCAGGGTGCCAAGTCCGCCAGCATACATCGGGAGAGAGTTGTGAATGGCAAATTCCATCGAGAAATAGGCAATAGGACCCTGTAGCAAATGAGGATAGTTGGTAGCAAACCACGTGCCCTGCGCTGACATATCGGCGTCAAAGGCTGACATTACGGAGTCATATAAAGTGAGAAAATCTGGATCACTAGCAGCCTCTTGTAGCCTACCGGGGCTGATTTCACGTAGCTGCTTCACCGGATTGTGACCACCTAGTCTCCACAGCGGATAGTCCAAAGCCCGAAATAAGTCACGCGCCTGGGGATGCCAGCTCCACCACAGATTATTGGCAAGCTCATCTAGTCTGGCAATACGTTCAGATAGCACTGGTCTCGACAACGATCTCCCTACTTTCGACCCCCTGGACGACAAACATTCATAATCATTCATAATAGCATATGACAGCAATTTTAGAAAAGTGCGTTGCGCAATTCGAACCGTCTAAGATTTGAGATGAGCTTTTTCGGCCCTTCCCTAGGTCGGATAAATTGCCGTAGTGGGAAGTAAAAGGAAGCTGAGGCCAACATTCAGAAATAATGATTCAGGTAGTTGAAGTGCTGCCGCTATCTTCCAAGAGTCGCTTCACCGACTGCCTACTCCCATAGACCAGAAGTCTGTCCCTCTCCATTACCTTCTCCTCACTCCCAGGCTTGGCGAGAATCTCTATGTCCCCTTTTGCAGCGATATCAGCTAGGGATAAGCCAATATTCTTCGACTCTCCTCTTATGGTGACCAGGTTGACACCCCAGTCTTTTCCCAGATGGAATATTTCCTCAATTGCCGGTGCTCCCCTTAATATATAATTCATCAGCGGCTTCCGAAACCACTCGGTAATCCGACTACCAATCCTGCTTCTCCCTATAATGAGTCGATAGAGGACCAGGATACCGAAGACTATTATGCCAAGGCGAATAAAGAACCAACTGTAACCACTCACCTGGGTGAAGGAGGCAACTAGGGCAGCAATAATAGTAACCAAGCCAGCATTTCCCATGATGATGAGAATGGTTATAATACGCCGCCTCGCTCTATGTCGCACTACTCGTTCAGCTTCTGAAGTAGTAAAGCCGGTTCCTGAAAAAGCAGACAGCGCTTGAAAGTTAGCTGACCCAGGCTCCATGCCAGTTAGCTGGAGGGCAAAGCCTCCTATCCGGACAATGATGAAAGAAATGAGTATAGTGACAAGCAGGATTCCTACATAGCCCATATTCAGCACCTCCAATCCGTCTTCCAGATACCTTCTTCACTGAGCGCCTGGACCCCTACTTACATCGGTTGATGGTTCTTGCCTTTGACCTTTCTGGGAGTCTTCGTAAACTGCCATAAAGCTTTCAGGTTACAGGGCATCCATTGCCTACCTACTTCACTACCCTGAAGCGCTCGTAGTTACCATCGTCTGTTACGTTTACGGACACTTCGTAGCCGCGGTCTCCAGCTTGTACCCAGGCCCTTACTTTGTGGGTAGGCCTGTCTTTAGCTCCTGAAGCCAGGCTTAACCTGCTTCTGCGCACGATGACCTCATTGGGCTCTCGTCCAAGGCAATCGGTTGCTGCCTTTGTGACCACTGACTGTAGCCACTGGGTGAGGGACTGGTTTGCCATTCCTCTTCCCCCCTTCTCAATGCTGTGTCGTGCCGGAGTAGTCCAGGTGCCACTATGCCCCAACCGACATCGTTTGTCAACCCATGAGACACTATCGCAAGATACTAGCCCGTTGACTAATAGGACAGTGGCAGCTATAGTCAAACGCTGAAAGGAGGCGAGAGGACGCTGCCCTGATCCTCACTAGAGCCTTCCTTGCCTTCTCTCGCCCTCGATCACTCCAACACTTCTTCTTCAGGGCTGCGAATAAGCGGCTCATGCCGTGGAGGCATAAACTTAAGGACAAAGATTGCCCCGATCACGCTAATACTGCAAGTAACGAATGCCATTACTTGCCATCCATCCATGAAGCTCTCTTTAGCAGCCAGAGCAAGGGCATCGCCGATACCTGGCGGCAACTTCTCAGCAATAGTTACGGCAACACCAACCGAATCACTTGCCGCTTCAGCGATTTCTGGAGAAAGACCGTCAATTGCGGCTGCGGCTTTCTCAAAGCTTGACGAATATAAGGTGCTCAGCGCTGCACCAAGAGCCGCCACGCCAATAGAGCCGGCAACCAGGCGCGATACGGTGTTCATGGCTGAGCCTATACCAGCCCGAGCCTCCGGTAAAGCTCCCATGACTGCCTCGGTAGCCGGCGCGGCTATATACCCCAGGAAAAAGCCCAGGCCAAAGAACATCGAGCCGAGCTGCCAGTAAGCCGTATCTACCCGCCAGAAGGAGGCCAAGGCACCAATGATTGCGGTACCAATAAAGCCGGTGACTATCACCCGTGTAGTTCCGAGGCGTGAAACAATTTTGTCGGCTGAGCCTGCCCCAATGAAAATGCCGAGGGCCAACGGCACAAACCGCACCCCCGTTTCAAGCGCAGTATAGCCATTCACAAATTGCATGTATAGCGTTAAGGCGAAGGTTATGCCTATCAAGGCAAGGGCCATCATGCTGACAGTGCCGACACCGGCGGAGAAGCGGGGGTTGCGGAAGAACCCTATCTCCAATATGGGATGTTTTGTATGGCGTTCCCACAAGATGAACAAAGTAACTAGAACCACAGATGCCGCCAGAGAAGCAATGACTGCTTGGTCCGTCCAGCCCCAGTTGCCACCTTGGATAAGGCCAAATACCAGGCTTGAGAGCGCTGTGGCAGAGAGTATAGTGCCTGGAAGATCAAGGCGCTTAGGGTTCGGATCGCGGCTATCTGGTATGAGAAACCATCCGGCGATTAGTGCCACTGCCGCTACCGGCATGTTGATGAGGAATATCCAGTTCCATTGGAAACTTTCGATTATTAAGCCGCCTATGATAGGGCCCAGGGCAATACCAATACCATTCAATCCAGCCCAAACGCCTATTGCCCTGCCACGCTCTTCGCGAGGAAAGACGTTGGTGATAATCGCCAGGGTCGCCGGCAAAATCATGGCACCGCCGATGCCCATGATGGCTCGCCACAAGATTAGCTGACCTCCGCTGTTGGCGAACGCTGCTGCTAGGCTGGCCCCAGCGAAGAGGACAATTCCTGCCTGCAACATTTTGGCTCGCCCAATACGGTCACCAAGTGCGCCCATAGTCAACATCAGAGCAGCGAACGACATTATATAGGCATTGATGATCCACTGGAGCTCAGAAAGGGTGGTGTTCAGCTCGCGCTGCAGAGTTGGCAGGGCAATATTAACTATCGTGGAGTCAAGCACTACGATGATGACGCTTATGGCAATGGTAACCAGCGTCCACCAACGCCGCTGATATATACGGTCGTTTGTGGCCAGCGTGTTCATGTTGCCCTCCCCATAATGTAATTATTGTATTATATTAGTTTATTTATTACATCATAATAAAACATCCCCTTGACATTGTCAATACTTTTTTTATATAATTAATTAAAATAGTTCAAAATATAGCAACAACTTAGCCAGGAGTCAGCTAATGAACGGCTTTGCGCGTAGGAAGGAACAAAAGAAGGAGAGCATCCGGCGGGCAGCACTGGAGCTTTTCAAGCTCTATGGGTTTGAAAAGGTGAGTGTAAAGGACATTGCCCGCAGGGCTAACGTCTCACAGGTTACCATTTACAACCACTTTGGCAGCAAGGATGAGCTAGTGCGCCAGGTCATTAAAACACTTTTTCTAAGCCTCCTGGGAAAATACCGCACAATCATAAAGGGGGAAGGAACCTTTCTGAAAAAGCTAGAACTCATCGTTTTCGACAAGATGGAGATATTGAGTCAGTATCAAGGGGAATTGATGCAGACAATAATCCGAAATGACCCTGAAATACAGCAGTTTATTGAGTCTATTTGGCAGCGGGAAGTCAACCAACTGGTGATCGATTTCTTTGAGGAAGGTAAAAGACAGGGCTACGTCAGTCAGGAGCTGTCCGAGGAAGCTATCCTGGCCTATTACGAGATACTGCGCAGAGGCATATTTGCTAGCTCCAGTCTGGTAAACACGGAGCACAACGTAAAGCTGATGCCTGAGTTAATGTCACTTTTCCTCTACGGACTGGTGGGGAAGACAGAATAGCAACCCTACTGTTCCCAGAGGACACAAAAACGCCACAATGCGCCATCGACTGGTACACCACTTGCCTTAATGAGCTGTAGCGCTTATGCTAGAGAGTGATTGAACAGAGATACGCCTTAGCGGCATCTAAAACTATATAAGGGTGGTGTTTCATGTCTTGCTATTTCCGTCATATGA
Source organism: uncultured Dehalococcoidia bacterium (assembly GCA_964457045.1). GTDB lineage: Bacteria > Chloroflexota > Dehalococcoidia > UBA2247 > RBG-13-53-26 > CAYWDP01. Next base: position 12,389 of record CAYWDP010000010.1, on the reverse strand, counting down.
AGAACATTCTACATGAGGCTGGCATTGAGGTTACTCCTGGCAATAAAAAGGATATTGACCAAGCCTTTCATCGAATAGTTGGCGTTTCCTATAAGGATTGCCCGAGCACCTAGAAAAGGCTAAAGCAGGAGCTGGCAGGCGATGAGCAGAGGCAGCGGGAACTCATCCAGAAGCTTCAAGATGCTATACGCTGACATAGAAGCACCATTGTAGTAGCCATCACGGACTGGACATGAAAGCGATTAATACCCCCTTTTGTCATCCCGAGCCCTTCGCTTCTTGTCATTCTGAGGAAGCGAAGTGACCGAAGAATCTCGCTCCAGGTTGACATAAACACCTGAAACATGGAGCCAGAATGGTCCTTAGCTTTGACAACAGCCAAAACCTTCTAGAGGAACTCCGACGAGAGACCTCCCTCGATTTGCTGGGGGTGGCGGACATACGGCAGGAAAGGAATACCTTTGAGGGATTTCCTACGGGCCTGATAGAGGTGTTTCCCTTCGCCATAGTAGTGGCTGTGCACGTCTCCACAGCAGTGCTCAATACCCTGGAAGATGGTCCGAATCTCATCTATTACCACCACTATCGCCAGCTTAACTCTCAACTCGACCGAGCAGCCTGTAGGATAGCACAGGAAATTGAAAGAAAAGGGTACTCCGCTCTAGCCATACCTGCCGCACAAATCATAGATTGGGAGAAGATGGTGGGACATCTTTCGCATAAAGGACTCGCCCGCTTAGCCGGCTTGGGCTGGCGAGGCAGAAGTAATCTCCTCGTTACCCCCAGATGGGGGGCTCAGGTGCGTCTGGCTAGCATCCTGACCGACTTTCCTCTTGAGCCCGCCCATCCCCTGCAAACGGATTGCGGTTCCTGCCAGCGCTGTCTAACTGTCTGCCCAGCGAAGGCAATTAAGAGAGAGGCGACTGCTTTTGACTACTTGGCCTGCTACCAGCAGCTAAAGGAGTTCAGCAGAACACGCCACATTGGGCAACACATCTGCGGACTTTGTGTAAAAGTCTGCCCCGGACCGGGCAGCAAAAAGAACAAGCAAGGGTAGATAATCGATGGGAAAAGCTAGGGAACCACAAAAGGTCAAAATCTTCGTCGGCCTGCTGATAGCACGGCTATCGTTTCTACCCCAGGTGTGCCAGTTGCTGGAGGAAAAGCTGGGGACAGTTGACTTGTCCAGCCAGGTGCTGGATTTCAATTATACAAACTACTACGAAGCAGAGATGGGAACGGGACTTAAAAGGGTCTTCCTGGGATTCAGTGATCTGGTAACTCCTGATAGGCTGGTAGATATCAAATTGTTCACTAACAACCTAGAGCGAACCCTGTCAGAAGGGGGAAAGCGGCTGGTAAACCTTGACCCTGGCTATTTAACAGCAGCCAAGGTGGTATTGGCTACTACCAAAGAATATGCGCATCGTCTTTATCTAGGCAGCGGTATATATGGAGAAGTCACGCTGGTCTTTCGCCAAAAACAATTTCAGCCGTTAGAGTGGACTTACCCCGATTACCGGACTGAGGCTTATCACGAATTCTTCAGGCAATTGCGGTCGAAGTATATGAGGCAACTGGCAGCAATGACACAAAGCAAGCCCTGAGCGAGGAATGTACCTTCCCTGTCACTCCCACTTCGGAGGGCGACCAGGTCGGTTCCTTTTGCTCCTTTTGACTGGTTTCCTACTGATGACCTTGCTCTTATTGATACTGAGAGGCGTCATCTTTCCCACGTCCCACTCAATGTGAGCGGGGTAGGTTCTTTTTGCGCCACATTTTTTGCAATGGGCACGATAGACGTCATCAGTGGCTACCATACCAATGTCCCAGTGATGAGGGGGACAGGTGCCTGCCATTCAACCCTCCTTGTGCTTGTGAAGCTATGATTTGATATCTCAATAATGCTCCATCCTATCTATCTTGCTCGGCATTCCGTAAGGCTAATTGGGCTAATTCGATCGAATAAATAGGGCCGATTTGGTGAGCCTAATGGGTCATGCGGGATGGAATGCTACATGAAGAGTATAAAGTTTGAGGATAGCTTTAGGCTTTATAAGGCGATGGTGTAGGGTAGACCGGGTAAGGAGCCACGAGAGTCAACCCAGAGTCTTTGGGCAAGAGGTCCACAGGACCGTCAAGGTTTGACGATAGTGCAAAGAAACGATTATACTTGGGATAGGCGGCAGATGACAGTGCACCGTCTGGTAGCTCGTACCGACACCCAAAGTCTAATAGTGTCCATTGCTTTTCTGACTTTCAACGTTGTTGATGCATACCTAACACAGCTCAACTTGGCAATGGGCGCAAGAGAACTCAATCCTTTGGCTGAGTCATTTGGCAGCAACATGCTAGTCAGAGGGCTTTTGGCATTAGCCATAGTAGCGCTCACAATGTCAGCACGAAAGGTAAGGTGGTTGCTCCACCTCAGCGTCCTTGTCCTGTGGGTAGTTGTGTGGAACCTGTGGCAGTACGTTGGTGCAGAATGTGGTTGGCTTCCTTTCCGATAAGCTAGTTCGCATCACGAGGGCGTTCTTTCTTAGTCCCGCGATAAGGGAATCTCCTCTTTATACAGCTACGCGTCCGTACCTAGTCCATAGCTAAATTAGCCTACTACTGTGTCTATTCTTGGCTATGCTTCCCCCTCTCCCAAATCCGCCTGCCTGAGCCTACAGCGTTCCGATTGTTTGCGGAATGCTAAACATTTGGGCGAGCGAAGTGAGTCGCAAAGCCCAGGTTAGGAGCGGGCACAGAAATCGTGCTGGTCTCCTATGCCTCGCTCTCGCCGTGGAGGGCAGCGAAGAAAGCCTTTTCCACCTCGGCTATCTCAGCAGGAAGCAGGTTAACCTTCCCCAAGCTCAGAGCGCAGATGTATATTTTGGCTGTCTTCTCTAACAACTCGCACACGGTAAAGGCTTCCCGCATGTCCCTACCTACACTGAGAGCGCCGTGATTTGCCAGTAGAACCGCATTTCTTGGCCCCAGCGCCGAAAGCACATTTTGCACCAGCTCTGGACTGCCAGGAAGAGCGTATTCAGCCACCTTTATCTCCCCGCCAATCTGGGTAACCTGGTCATCGAGAATGGCCGGAATCTCCAGTCCGGCAACTGCAATGGCGCTGCCAAAAACGGGGTGGGCGTGGATGACAGCATTTACCTTCCTACGAGCTTTGTAAACCCCGATATGCAACATCTTCTCTATCGAGGCAGTGATCTCCCCTTCAACGCGCTCCCCCTCGAAGTCGAGTACTACTATGTCGTCGACATGGAGCGAATCGTAATAGCGCCCATTGGGGGTGATAGCCATTAACTCTCGCCCGCCATACTTTCCGAGACGCAGGCTCACATTTCCGGAGGTGCCCACCACCAGGCCCTTTTGGGCCATCTGCTGAGCAGCCTCAAGCACCATTTTCTTTTCAGAGTTCCATATGCTCATATCATTTCCTCACTCAAATCTTCTATCCGCTTACTAGCAGAAAGCCATCTCTGGTAGCAGTGAGTGTATTCTTCAGCACTCTGGGGATTTGGCTCAACTATTCTGGACTTGGGCCGCATTGCCTCCATAGCCTGCTCCAGGTCAGCATAGGCTCCAGAGCCAGCAGCAGCACACATGGCTACACCCCAGGAGGTGACCTGCGGTATTTCAAAACAAGTCACCAGCATGCCAAGCACGTCTGAGAGTATCTGAACAAGAGACCGGCTCTGCGCCAGCCCGCCCCCGATGTTCACCTCTTTCACCCTCAGTCGCGAGACCTCCTCCAGCTGGGTGCAGTTAGCCTTAAACGCAAAGCAGAGGTTTTCCAGTGCTGCCCTGATGAGATGTTTCCTCTCAATATTTGTCACACTTGGGGTGACGGGGAAAATAAAGCCACCCAAGCTCGGTCTTAGACGGCTCATATCCATCAACCTTGGTCCGATGAAGGCGAGCACTCCTTCGGCACCGGGTAGCGCCTCTTGTGCCATTCTGTCCATCAGGGTATAGGTATCCTCTGACGTATTCGAGGCATCGTAGATGAGCTCTTTTAGCCACCGGTATGCACCACCTGATTCCATAGCGTTACTTTCCAGTACCCACTTCCTTGGAAGGATGTGGCAGCTTGTCCAAATCCTGCCCCTCGAATCGATAATGGGCTGGGCCGTCACCATTTGGACAGAGCCACTCCAGCCGGCCACGATCCCGACCTGCCCTTCACCTTTTACCCCCATGCCTAGTAAGCCACACTGGGTATCCGCCCCACCAGTGACCACTGATGTGCCAATAGCCAAGCCTGTCTGCTCGGCAGCCGCCGGCGTGACCGTTCCAACGCGGGTGCCAGCGAGGTTGATCTCTGGGTAAATCCCCTGGGGCAGGTGGAGCATTTCCACCAACCGGCGAGACCACTGGGACTGATGAATGTCAACCAGCCCTGTATCGCTCTCGCTGGAAATCTCAGCAACGCACTCGCCAGAGAGTTTATATATGATCCAGTCGCTGATGGAAAGCACTGTGGTTATCCGCTTATAAATATGAGGGTGATTGGTCTGGAACCACCTCAGCTTGGCAGGGGTAAAAAGAAAGGAGGGGGTATGACCAGTGATACGATAAATTTCATGGCCAAACTCGCTGTCGATAGAGAACCCTTCAGATAGAGCCCTGAGGTCAGTATTGGGCCCGGCATATAGCTCGTATCCATCCTTATCCAGAAAGACCACACCCTGCCTCTGGCTGGCAGCACTGACAGCAATGATGTCACCAGAAGCTATAGCAGCCTTTTTGATGGCCTCTCCAATCAGTTGACAGAGGATACCCCAGAACCTTCCGGGATCGAATTCCTTACCCAGGGGGGCAACCTCAGCAGGTGTGTCGTAGGTCCATTCCCGGCGAGCAGACGAAACTAGCTGACCCTGGAGGTCGGTGATCAGAGAGCGAGCACCAGCAGACCCGGCGTCTATAGCTAGAACGTATTTATCGGACAACTTTCTCCCACACTTGAGGATTGAGCATGTTCTTGGGGCGCTGCCCCCTCAAGAATCTTTCTATATCAGCAGCTATCATTTTGGAATGGCGTACCACAGTCTCCTCTGTTGCCCCTCCGATGTGAGGCGTGAGAATCACGTTTTCTAGTTTGAGGAGGGGGTCTTCAGGCTGCACTGGCCAGGTCTGGTACACGTCGAAGGCAGCTCTGGCGATACGTCCTTCCCTTAAAGCCTGGACAACCGCCTCCTCATCGACTACGTAGGCGCTGGCAGTGTTCACCAGATAGGCAGTGGGCTTCATCAAAGCTATCCTCTGGGCACTGATCAAGCCCACGGTCTCAGGGACAGTTGAGCAGTGAAGGGTGACGAAGTCCGACTGCTCCATCAATGCATCCAACTCCAGCGGCTTGGCTCCGATCTCCTTGATTCTCTCGGGGTTAACATAGGGATCGTGTACCAAAATAGAGGTCTCAAAGGCGCTGAGCCTCTTGGCTACCTGTTGCCCAATAGCCCCAAACCCGACTATACCTATGGTCTTCCCAGTCAACTCAGTGCCGCGGAGCGAAAGGTAGGGAGCCATGGGGTCAACCCATCCACCCGAGCTGACCATTTGGTGTGCTACGGGGATATTTCGCACTAGAGCTAGCATCAGCCCCACCGTTAGCTCTGCCACAGCAATAGCATTCCTGGCTGGGGTATTTATCACTAAGACGCCGTGCTCTGTGGCTGCTTCCATATCAATATGGGTTACATCACCCCGGCAAGCCCCCACCAGCTTCAGTTTCCCAGCCCTCTCGAAAACCTCCCGGAAAACGAAGTCAGCCTCGACTACGATTATTTCTATATCCTGCCCTTGGATGCGGTCGATAAGCTCCTCTGAGGACAGCAGCCTCCTTGTTTCCAGCCAGCTTTCATAGATAACTTCTAAACTTTGCCCCAGCCTTTCCAAGACCGAGGGGCAAAAAGGAGCTAGAATAAGCGCCTTCATAATTATACCCTGCGAAGAGATTATAGCATCAAAGGGGACAGCCTGCTCAGGAGACTAATTTATACTCTTTGGATCCCAGGTTATGCCTCAGGGCTGTTACGATCTGAGGAGAATCGTAAGGATTTGGCAGCAGCCTATTCTTTGCCTTATAAGAAGCGAGGATGTTCAGTGCCTCTACATCAATGGCAACCAGGTCTCCCGAAGCCATGATGACTCCTGGCTCCACCAATTCACCCTTCTCAGGGCCTCCAGAGACAAAAGATTTCCTCCCATCCATGATTATGAGGTCAGGCTGCCAGACAAGGTTAATCTCAGCAACCTTCTGCTCCAGGTTTCCAAAGTGTAGGGCAAGGCGCTCACCAGGATGCACAAAGCCTACCCCAAGCTTGAGCGCGCCGGAAAATCGGGCAAACCTATGGGTTTTCATACAGGGCAAATACACTATCCTGTCGGCTTCATAGGCTGACCGGGGCACGGTGACTGTGTCCAGATAGTAGCCGTTGATCTTAATCCTCACCCAGTCATCTGCCTTGTCTTCAAAGGCAACCAGCTCCACATTCAAATGGCGTGCCAACTCAGACACGTCTAGTTTCCGAAAAACGTTCCTGGAGGGTCTCCAGATCCCTCCGGAGCTTTCACCTATGGTAACCCTCGCCCCCGCTTCCAAGAGGAGCTCAAGTACGGCACGCAGAAATACCAGGTCGGTAGAGCCAGGGTATGGATCTGGACTGTTGAAATTTGGCTTTACTAGAACCTTATCGCCTCTGTCAATAGCCTGCCCTAAGTGACCCAGCAGTGTGATAGCTCTATCAATGGAGGCCCTAATGTCTCCATCCGCTATCACCCTAGCCACAAGGACTTGACCATTACTGCACCACGGATTGACAGTACGCGGCTTCGGGTCAACAAGCGGAATGTTCTTCGGCACCCTATCGCCAAAGAGGTGATAAAACCCAACAACCGTATCGACCAAACTGGTCATGCAACTTCCCGTATGTGATCAGCGGCTTTCGAGCCTTGGCATAGTAGATATTATGAGCAGATCGAGGGTTTTTGTCCAACCCTGCCAAGCCCTATCAAGCATCTTTCGACAGTTGAAACCGTAGAAGACCGATGCTAAGATAGATCACCCCGTGTGAACAGGAGAGCAGTTCTAAACTCCGAATTTGAGCCATTGAAAAGCTGGGAGAAGCTGAAATCTGTCATGGAGGTGGAGTAATATGCCAAGTATACGAGCCTTTTTCACCAATATGTCAGCCCCAATACCTCTTCACAGAAAATTGTATCTTGTGCTCCGTAACAATTTTACTAAATTGCGGAAAAGGCAGAGTTGTTGTGGTCATCCTGGTGAGCCCGGTTGCTGAGAAGTAGCCAAATGACCTCCTGGTCAAGGAGGGAAATGAGTAATGAAAGAAGCAATGCTATACCAGCACCTTGATGAGAAGCGGGTCAAGTGCATACTGTGTGCTCACTACTGCCTCATCCGTGACGGAAAGAGAGGGGTTTGCCTGGTGCGTGAAAATCACGGAGGCACCCTCTATACCCAGGCATATGGGAAGAGCAATTCTCAAGGGATAGACCCGGTGGAGAAAAAGCCCCTCTTTCATTTCCATCCTGGCAGCACTGCTTTCTCCATAGCTACCGTCGGCTGTAACTTCCATTGTCGTTTCTGCCAGAACTGGCAGATCTCCCAAGTGCTGCGGGAGGGTGGCTCAATATGGGGAGAGGAGCTTCCCCCGGAAAGGATAGTAACTCTAGCTCAAGAGACAGGGTGCCAGAGCATTGCCTACACCTATACTGAGCCCACTATATTCTTTGAATATGCTTACGACACCGCTAGGCTGGCCCACCAAGCCGGGCTAAGTAATATCTTTGTTACCAATGGCTATATGACTCCTGAAGCCCTGGAGACCATCAAGCCCTGCTTGGAAGCGGCCAACGTGGACCTCAAGAGCTTTGACAACGCTTTCTACCGAAAGTGGGTAGGAGCCAAGCTCCAGCCGGTGCTTGACACCCTCAAGCTGATGAAGAAGCTCGATATCTGGGTCGAAGTTACCACACTAATTATTCCTACATTGAATGATTCTGAGGACAACCTGCGCCAGATAGCTTCCTTCGTGGCGCAGGAACTGGGAGCGTCCACTCCCTGGCATATCAGTCGTTTCTATCCGGCCTATGACCTGGAACATCTGCCTCAGACGCCCATCGAGGTCTTGCACAAGGCACGCGATATTGGGCTTGAAGCAGGACTGCGCTATGTTTATGAGGGCAACGTGCCTGGAAGTGAGGGCGCGAACACCTACTGTTACAATTGCGGGAGTTTATTGATCCGTCGCTACAGCCACACGCTGGTAGAGAATAAGACTGTAGCCAGTCACTGCTATCACTGCGGGGCTGAGATAGACGGGGTCGGTATCTGAGAGTCTAGGAGGGAAACATGACTGAAGCGCTAGAAATACTGAAGCAGGCTATGCAAGTTGAGCAGGAAGGCCGTGAATTCTATCTCAAAGCTGCCCAAACAACGGAGGATGAAAAGGGGCAAGAGACGTTTCACACGTTGGCCAGTGATGAAAAGAATCACTTCAACTTACTGCAGAGGCAATACAATGCTTTGAAGCAGGACGAGAGATGGAGTGAATTCCCTGAGGTTAAGAAAACGCCGATAGACTTAGATAAGCCCCTCTTTCCCAAAGGTAAGGGAGCTTTGGAGAAGGCAGTCACTGCCAAATCCGGTGACTTGGATGCCCTGCTCTTCGGCCTGGATATCGAGAATAGGAGTTATGATTTCTATAGACGGGCAGCTTTGGAAACCACGGACGCTCTAGGTAAAGCTATGTTTGAATTCCTGGCTGGAGAGGAAAGAAGCCATTTTGATATTCTAATGATGAGGTATCAGTATCTGGCCGGTTCTGTAGGATGGTAAGCCTGAGCTCCCAGGATACAAGGGATTTGGCTCTTGGCGGCCAATGAGTGCAAAGGAGAAGTCACGAAACATCGATTATCTGGGCAGTTTGACTTATCAAATCCTCAGGTTTCTGTCCTAATTCCCAGCCATCTCCAGTTGTTTCACAATAAGCGTAGATCTTGCCGTCTTCTGTGGTGTAATAGGTCAGCAAATAGTGGCGCTGCCAGTTATCAACCAATTCCTGTGACACTAGGACTCCTACAGCCATATGTGCGTCTTCCTGAAGCTTCAGCAGAACGACGCCATAGTCCATCTCTCTTATGATGGAGGCAAAAAGGATACAAGTGTCCTCACAATCTCCTCCACCATCTATTATCGTCTCAACCGGATAACGAGGATATTCGTCGTATCCAGTGGTAACCTTGTCACTGGTATAGGGCATACTGTGAACAAAGGAGAGGACAAAGGACACAGTGCCCCATTTCCCCCAGCCCTGCTCCGCCGACCACTCGGCAAAGAGATCCGCTACGTGCCCCATCCATTCATCGTCAAGAGGATTGAGCACGTACTCTTGGTAGGATGATGTCCTTTCCTTCTTCGAAAAGTACTCATATGTCGATCTGGGAATCTGGGCATCATATTGCCATCTCGACCCTCTGTAGTTCCACTCATAATGCACGTCGAAGTTGTCGTCACCCCCGGTTACCTCGAAAAGGGGAGGCTCCTCTGCCCAAAGACACGCCTGAGCCAGCAGGCACACAATCAATGTGAGGATAACAACAGTGGCTCTTTTTCGTGTTAGTCTGGTCAGCCTTGATATTTTCTTTCTCCAAATACCGCGAGTGGCCTATCTATCTACAGCATCGTACTACTTCTGCCCTTCCCCAGGCAAGGCTAATCGGGCTAGCGCAGTCGAACCAATAGACTCAATTTGGTGAGCCTAAGGGGGAGATTCAAGCAGGAGGGACACATCAAGAAGATCGAAAGGCAGCGTTATGGTCTCCAAATCAGCCTTGCTGGGGTTTGCGATATAGGCTTGTGGCAGTCTGAACTGGATTGAGCGAGGACAACAGCTACAGTTTGAGGTTCGCCTCCAAATGAACCATTAGCCAGTGTCCATCACCAAGTTCGCGGACTATCAGCAACCCTGCCCAGCCGTTGTTCCAATCATCCATGAACGACCAGGTGCTCCAGCTCACCGCGCTATCGTCGCCTTGCTCCTCGAAGTTCCAGCCAGCTTCAAGAAGTTGCATCCCGTAGTGCTCTTGAAGCTCCTCTAGGCTGAGTTCAGTCTGCACCATGGCACTTGCCAGCTGGTAGACTTCAGTGCCATGCCCGCTCATTCCATCATGAGCAGCCCCTTCCGGTGCTTCTAGCAGAGGCAGGACCCCTTCTGGTTCGGGCCAGAGCGGGCACCCAGGAATCTCAAACAGGTATAGATGTACATCTGTCTGCCCCCCTTCCTGGATAGGGGAGACCCTTATCATCAAGAAGGGACCCTCTCTTTCATGGTGGCAAAACATAACCCATTCAGGCTCAAATCCTCCGTATGGGGAGTCTGGGGAGGATGACTCCGCTTGACTCCATCCTGCCTCCGTAAGAGCTTCGGAGTAGAGCGTCAGAACCTCCTCTGGCTGGCCAGAAACATCAAGGATGACCTCAACTCGCCTGTAGTACTCATATTCGCCAGGGTACGTAAGGGGACGCACCATGCTGCCAACGAGTTTGGCTCCCTCAACAGTAGGAATGTCAACCGAAAGATCGCTGGGGAGTTCACCCGGCAGGATTTCAGGTTCGCCCAGGAAAGAAGCTGATGGCGTTTCAAGTGTTAACAAGCGCCTAAGAAGGGTCAGCTCCGTGTCAGCAGACTTGCCACAGGCAACAGCGGCAAGCATCAACATCAAGACAAATACCGCCAAAGCTAGACCTTTGAAATACCGTCTAAACATTTTTCCACCTCCTTACTTCACCACAAGACCTCTACACCTCTCGCCTCGAGCTGCGGGATGTAGACATTGATTGACTCAGTGCTCAGGGGGTTACCCTGCAAGTTCACAGTCTCTCCCTCCGAAAGCCCTGGATTATTGACCAGGGGCTCTATATCGCTTATCTGGTTCCCACTGAGGTCGAGGTCGACATCAATAGATTTGATTCCCAAATTTGTCAATTCGGCAAGCGAGGCGATATCGCTTATCTCATTTCCAGTAAGCCTCAACAGTCTTAGGCTGGTGAGACTTGAGAGGGGACTGATGTCGCTTATCTGGTTGTAGTTAAGCCACAATCCTTCCAAGTTGGCGAGGTTAGCGAGGGGTGAGACGTCGCTTATCTGGTTCCACTCAAGGCTCAGAATTGTCAGGCTAGTGAGGTTGGCAAGGGGTGAGACGTCGCTTACCTGGTTACCAATAAGATCCAGCCTCATCAGGGTGGAAAGGTTGGCAAGGGGAGAGATGTCGGTTATCTGATTACCCATAGAGAGCAGTTCTCTCAGGCTAGTGAGGCTGGCAAGGGGAGAGATGTCACTTATCTCGTTCCAATCAAGCACTAGCTTTTTTAGGCTGGTGCAGTGCTCCAATCCAGTGAGATCAGTAATGCCCTTATCGGTGGCATCAAGCTCAGTGAGCCACTTAAGGTCACCTTGGTAGATGTCTTCTTCGGGCCTACCTATCGCCTCTCTTATCATCGCCTCAAGATTGGGGTCGGAAAACGTGACTACCTCGGGCTCATCATACAGAACCTCCACGCCCTTTCCCTCAAGGCGGTGAATCCAGTAGATCGATTCCCAACCCAGTGGGTTATCCCTCAGGTCTATGACATCTCCCTCCGAGAACGATGTTATATCCAGAGGCGATATGTTGCTTATCTGGTTTCCACTAAGATACAGATGGTTTAGGTAGACGAGCTTCCACAGGGGACCCAAGTCGGTTATCTGGTTGTCAGAAAGCCACAGCTCTGTCAGGTTGGTAAGATTTCTTAGCGGGAAGATGACGCTTATCTGGTTACCGTTGAGACGCAATGTCCTCAGCTTGGTGAGCCCAGATAGTGGAGTGATGTTGCTAATCTGGTTATCATCAAGCCTCAGGTCTATCAGTCTCCAACGATTTTCGAGCGGAGTAATGTCAATTATCTGGTTATTGTGAAGATCCAGGATTTCCAGCCTGGTCAGTTTTGAGAGAGGAGCGATATCGCTGATCTGGTTGTCATGGACCCAGAGGCTCACTAAGCTGGTGCAACGCTCTAAACCAGTGAGATCCGTGATGCCTCTACCACTAGCATCAAGCTCAATAATGCCCTCAAAATCAGATTGACTGATACCTCCTTCAGCTTTCCCTGTCGCATCCCTTACTGCTGCCTCAAGATTCGGGTCAGGAAAGGTGGCCCCTCCAGCGCAACCGCCTCCAATGAGTGCAGCAAATAGAATCGAAACTAGTGTTAGAATTGCTGCAGCCTTCAGCCATTTTCCCATTCGTTGTTTCTCCTCCGAATTCCCCTGGCTGGGCTTAGGTCTCTGAGAGGCCAAGCCTTCGCCTGCATTCTTCCACAA
>CAYWDP010000009.1:21622-28668 GCA_964457045.1 uncultured Dehalococcoidia bacterium | reverse complement strand
ACCCTTCCTTCGTCAGGGCAGGCTCCGTGAAGGGGAAGGGTCTCAGATTCTTCGCGGAGCCTGTCCTGAACGTTGTCAGATTCTTCACTTCGCTCAGAATCTATCATGCCAATTATTGGCACCACGGACAATGAAAATAGATGTGCCGGACGCCGTTCGTGGTGAGCTTGTCGAACCATGAACGGCCCTTCGACAGGCTCAGGGCGAACGGGAAAAACCCTGTTTTCGTAACAATGACAGAAAGCAAAGGGCTCAGAATGACAATTAGGATTGTTAAACCCCCTCACACACACTGTGCTTAACGTTTTGACCCAAAATGTTCCAACCTTGAATCTGCATCTAGACTGAGTGTGGTATAATTACGCAAATGACAACAAAGGAGGTAGGTATGGTCGCTGAAAGAAGCATACCATTGTACGTCATCCTTACTATCATTACGTGCGGTCTCTTTGGTATCTACTGGTTCTTCATCAGCCTAGCCAGCGACATTGCTAGGCTCAGGGAGCAGACGGAGCCAAGAGGTGTTTTCGACTTCATCATCAGCCTCATAACCTGCGGGATATACGGATTGGTCTGCTTTTACCGCTACCCGAAGTTCCTAGTAGAGATTCAAGAGAAGCGGGGGGCGAAGGTCAACGATCTCTCTGTCATTTCGCTCTTGCTGGGTGTATTTGGCCTTAGCATCGTCAGCATGGCGCTGATACAGAATGAACTTAACAAACTTGCCAGAGCGCACTAGCAAGACCATCCTGCTGCGTATAGGTGCTCTGGTTGGGGTGTTCGTGACCGCGCCCTTCTGGGTATGGCACGGGCCGGGTTTTTGTCTGTTTCATAGGTTGACTGGACTCGAGTGCCCTGGCTGCGGCATGACCAGAGCATTTCATGCAATCTCCCATGCAGGATTCTCCCAAGCTCTAAGCTTCAACCTGTTGTCGCTGGCGGTGTATGCCTTTTTCATGGGAATACTTCTCCGGGACATTGTGCACCTCTTTACAGGGATACGCATCTATGTCCCCGCCCTCCTCAGGCTGGAAGGCCCTTTCGGATACGTCGTGCTTCTTGCCGTGATTGGGTACGGTGTACTGAGGAACGTTACTGCTCTACCGTAGCCCAGTCAGGCGGACTTGGAGGAGGGAAGCAGATGTGAGCCAGAGTTAGACTAGCCTGTGGGAGCCTCTCAGGGAAATGGCAAAGACACTAGAACGCAGGACATTAAGGATTTTCGTCTTACTCTTTGTGTTGGTTGACTTATTAGCTGGCTCAATCATTGGTTGCGGTCAGGCAGAGACAGAGTATGTACATTATACAAATACGAAATTCGGCTATAGCCTTGATTATCCAAGCGGCTGGTACCTTGAGGAGCTTAACCCTAATGAGATAGCGATAGGTCCCCACACTGGTGAATTCAGTCAAATTCAAGTTGTTGCCTCTCCAGGTACTCCCGTGCTTAGGTCGCTGACGCCGGAAATGGCCGCGGCTAATACTGAGGCCAGCCTGTACCTCTTTTTTGATATGTTAGAGTGCACGAATCTCAATATCTTTGTGAACGAAGCAGTCACGGGAAAGTGGGATTGGAAAGCTGTTTTTAATGTTACTTGCCAGGGTACATCCTTGTTGGGCACAAAGTTAATTAAGGAAACCCCCTCTGTAACTTACACTATCCTCATCCTTTGCCCAAGACGCACGGGATTTACTGAGGGGTGGGATGTCATAGATTCGTTTGAACTAGAATAACTGCGAAAAGCAGGTAATGCTGCACTGAGGCGAGGTTTCGGTGGTTGGGTCTTCCTGAACCGATGAGCTGACACCTGCCCTAAGGCGCTATCACCCTATAGAGCCTGAGGCTATCCTCAAACTTTATGCAACTGGTGGAGCACTCCACCAGTTGCATATTTCCCAACCTGCCTGGTCTTATGGCGTAATGATACAAAAGTCACATACAGCAAGAATGGCAACGTCTAGAATCGAGTTGTTGAAAGGAGGTGAAAGAAATGACAAGCAAGGATGTAATGAAACAAAAAGAGAAGCAAGAACAGATGCGAGGTGTGAAGAGGGCTTTGGTAGTTTTGTTGTTTGGTATTGGATTTCTAGTTATGGCCGTTGGCTTAGTTACAGACCTCTATGACTTTGCTCCTGAGGGATTACTCGGCTGGCTTTCCGCCTGGATATTAGCGTCTACACTGCTAGCATTGTTTGGCCCGATTGGGTCGGAAGCCAGTTGCCCTTGCCCTGAAGATGTAACTGAGTGACCTGCGGTGAAGATTATTCCAGGTAGAAGGGTCACCCCCCTTCTAACTAAGCCCGTCTACAGAAAGTAGACGGGCTTTCGTTTCGGCCCAGGTGCCTCAGGACAAAGGTGCTTTGTAGAACTCATCGCACCATTGAAGGTGACAGAGCGAGTATACCTCTGAACCATTTCCAGAGATTCTCACTTATCACGCAACCTTGAATTTGCATTCAAGCTGAGTGTAGTATAATGGCGCAAAGGATTTGCACTACCATCGCCAGAAGAGGGAACGATGTATTGCACCAGCTGCGGATGGAGAAATGACGACCGGGCACGATTCTGCCAAAGATGTGGGGCAGCTCTCCAAGCCATGAGTCAAGAGCCTGGTTTCCAGCAAAGCATAGCCACTACCACTCCCGTGCAATACGCAGGTTTCTGGAGAAGGTTTGGCGCTGCTCTAATTGATGGCATAATCATCAACATTATTTCCATTGCCATATACTACATTTCTGTCCTGATTGGGCTGTCAGTGGCAGAAGACGAGGATTGGGGTTGGACAGTCGGATTTTGGGCAGGATTGATTCTGGCACTCGTTTTGTCATGGATTTATTACGCCGCTATGGAAAGCTCATCAAAGCAGGCAACACTGGGTAAAATGTCAGTGGGCATCATTGTCACCAACCTTGAAGGACAGAGGATCTCATTTCTCAAAGCAACGGGAAGATATCTGGGCAAGATTGTCTCGGCGGTAGTCCTGTATATTGGATTTATCATGATTGGTTTTACAGAGAAGAAGCAGGGTTTACATGACATGATGGCTCAGTGTCTTGTTGTGGTGAAAAGGTAACGCTCTGGTAGAAGCCCAGCCAGACAGATTTGGGGGTAGGTGGGTAAGATGAAACAAACACTGCTGTGCATAACAATACTGGGACTGCTATTGTTGTTAACAGCTTGTGCCACTGCAGGTAAAGCGACCACCCCTGCCGAGGTGGTAGACAGAGTGAAAGTGGGGATGACTGTTGAAGAGGTATTGGACAAGGTTGACCAGGACTATTTCACAGAGAACTATGCGTTTGTATCAATCGACCTCTCCAAACTTGACGCTATCGAAGGTGTTCTCGATTACGAAGAGGTTCTCGTCTGGTTCTATTTTGGCAAGATACTGCAAAGTGTTGACCCTGCTGCTGTTGCCATTAGAGGAGACACGGTTGTAGCAGTCGGCCGCATTTCTTTCGATGAGGCACAGCGCCTGATAGAGTGGCAATCAGGGATACTGTTTCGCCGCTAGCAACATTCTGGGAGGAAGTGAAAAGCCAAGGGCCAGGCTTGCCAAGCCCGGGTCCCTTCTCAAAACCACCAGGCTATCGCCCCACAAAGCCTCAGACTATACTCCGACCTTGTGCTTCTGGTGTGTGAAAGCTTGAATTTGCGTCCAAGCTGAGCGTGCTATAAAATGTGGGGTGAGGACGGATATGCCAGAAGTTCGATCTGGAGGTGAAGGATGCAAAGCGTAAGAGAGACTATTATGGAAGTAGTACAGGGGCTTCTGGCAATAGCCTTGGTGCTGGGTTTGGGCTACGGTTGCGCCTCGTTGCTCAAGCTGGTGCCATGGTATGTAGTATTAGTATCGGAAATGGCCCTCCTTGGTCTTATAGTTCTAAGCGCTGCTCTGGCAGCTAGAAAAATCAGCTGACCGAAGCCGGCGTTCGCCTGAAAGTGGGACGCTATAAGCCCAGCTAGGCGGATTGGGAGGATGCGTAGTGTATTACTTTGCTTACGCCTCTAATCTTAGTCACAAGCAGATGTTGGAACGCTGCCCTGGTAGCAAGCCTAGATTCAAAGCCAGGCTCCCCAATTACAAGCTGATATTCACTGGATGGTCAAGAAAGTGGCGTGGTGGAGTTGCCACTATCAGGCGGCTTGGAGGTGAGCAAGTCATTGGAGGCGTCTATGAAATCTCAGAGAGAGACCTGAGGACGCTCGATGAGCATGAAGGCTACCCTGCTGTCTATGACCGGATGAACGTACTGGTGATGCCAGAGGATGGTGACCCGGTAGAAGCAGTAACCTACATCAAGCGGGAACAATCGGAAGAGACGCAACCTTCGCAGGAATACTTAGCGACCATTCGGCGGGGCTACAAAGACTGGGGAATTGGCTAAGCCGGGCAGATTTGGAGGACTACATCACGAAGGAGAGAATACCTCCCCTCCTATGTTTCAGAGAATAGGGAACGAAAGTCGCCGCTGAAGTCTTTCAAGAAGGCATACATATCTGCCACATCGTTTGAGTCTATAGGTGTAGAAAGCTTACTACTCTGCGCTTCCTCTGAATGGGTAACAGCCTCAGACATGTCACCCATTCCAACACGAACAATTCCTGGGATGAGCACCCTACAACCAGGGCAATAGATGGAGACAAACCAGCAATCTTCTCGGTGACCCCTGAAACAAACGTTAGCTGGTTCGTATTGCTGACCACAGGACTGACATTTCATATTTGACAGCGTCTTGCGGATTGATTCCTTAACAAACTTCTCATGTATTGGCATTTTCAACTCCTTTCTTATGTATTAGTCGTTGAGGCAATAAAAATCCCTCGCCCTGGGGGTGTTTTGCCCTGTACCCAAGGTTATCCTCAAACTTCATGCTCTTGGTGTGGTGCTCAACTATTGGTATGCTTTCCCACCTGCCAAGGCGCATGATATGGCGGGAATCCTAGTGGCACACCAGAGTTAGAAAGCCTGAGGTGAATTGAGACGCCAGATTTGCATAATTGCTCTGCTGGGTGTAGAATAATGTAAGAAAGTTACATCGGTAGGAGGAACGGGATTGAAAAACGCTGTTAAGCTCGACGAAAATGAGAAGGCATGGGTGCTGTTGTTCCGCACTTTTAGAGCTATGGAAAGGGCCAGAGAGATTGAACTAGAGCGGTTTGGTCTTTCAACAGTTGAGGCCGCTGTCCTGCATGCTTTGGAAACCACCAATGAGCCTGTAACACCTGCGAAACTCTCACGCTGGCTGTACAGGGAACCCCACACCATGTCCGGGCTACTGAACCGGATGGAGAGTAAAGGCCTGGTGAAGAAGTCAAAGGACTTGGACAAGAGGAACCTGGTGAGAGTCACATTAACGAAAAAAGGTGAGCAAGCCTTCCAGCAGCAATGGGATGCCAGAATTGTTCCCAGGATTACGTCTTTCCTTTCCAAGAAAGAACTTGACAATTTGAAAGAGTCTTTGAATAAGTTGGAAGGCAAGGCATTGGGGTTAATCCGAGACCTGCAACCCCTTCCCTACAGATAGATACCGGGCACAGAATCGAAATCCCTTCCCAAAGCTTGCCCTAAACTACCGCCCGATGGAGCCCAAGGCTATCCTCAGACTTTATGCTTCTGGTGTAGTGCTCCACCTGGCATGACCCATCGGGCTCAGCAAATTGACCGTATTTGCTCGATTCTACGAGCCCAAATAGCCTTACGGAATACGAGGTGACACAGGTAAAACAGTTCATTCCCGGGGGAGACGTCTAGAGTCCGCCATCCTACCGCTAGATGATTCCCCAACAATCAATTTTCGAGTTTGCCATATCTTCTCAACCTGCTGCAACTCTCCGGGCAACTATCTCAGGTCACCGGGTTTCTTGGGATGTGGATAGGGATGCCTCCACATAACCTCAGGGCGTGGTACTTGCCAGAGTTGTTGCCGAAGTTGTTCCCCGGCTCTGCTATATACCTGAATAAGTCTGTCCTCTGTGGTATAGTCGAAGGGGTCGCCTAGGTTCTTCTCTACCTCTCCACCAGGTGGCAGCGGATTTTCCAAATACCACCTTACCGTTAGCTCTACCGCTTTCTCCACGGGCACTGCATCCTGGTATCCGAGCTGTGTTCTTATCTTGGTGATGTCCATTACTCGATGATATTGAAACAGGAGTGCAGGGGGTTGGGCATCGCTATAGTCGGGGTGGAGCATGTCGAAAGGTATTTCTATGAATTCGAACTCGTGATCCATCACTCGTTCAATGAGCCTTATCCATTCGCGGTTGGTAAGTATTCTTTCGTCACTGATATTATATATCTGCCCGGCAGACGCTGTAGGATTATCAACAGCCAGCATCATGCCATAAGCTATATTCTCCCCGTATCCTCTAGAAAGCAGGGTCGTGCCCCCACCAGGGACAATGAGTTGCCTTCTTCCCTCCCGTATCCGCCGGATAATGCTCCACTCCGGAGAAGCAAGATGACGGGGACCGTAAACTACAGGATAGCGAAAATGGGTGACATTATAGTGACCCTCCTGATGAGCTTGCATTACCACTCGCTCTGCCTCCCTTACCCGCTCAGAGAAGTGGTCCACTCCAGGGGCTGTTGCTAAAGCGTCATCCTCCTTGACAGGTACCGGTGAATCTTCCATCCGTTGCCAGGGAACTGACTCGGTGACCCTTAGCCATCCTTTATATACCGCCAGGGCTCCTCCCACCGAGATCAGGCGGGGAGTCCGACCCTTAATAGCCTCAGCTACAAGCCTCAGCCTTCCGTAGATCGCCACTACCAGATCAAAGCCCTTGCCCTCTAGAGCTTCCTTCAGGCCTTCCATCCAGTGAGGGTCAGCATGGAGATGCTTCACCTCGGAGGGCAGCTCAGCCTCGTGCAACCCGCGATGAAGCATGGTTACCTCATAGCCTCTCTTCAGAAGCCCGTCTATTATGAATGGACCTGTAGCACCTGTCCCACCTACTACCAGTGCCTTCATCATCATCCCTTCCTAGCTTCGAGTTTATCATGTATCCTAAACCTGCTGCAATCGCTTGGAGCCCTGAAGTC